>NZ_JAKRVY010000001.1:617814-836201 GCF_023638055.1 Natranaeroarchaeum aerophilus
TTCCGCCGCGTGGTCAAACCCGGCGGCCAGGTGCTCGTCGTCGGGCCGAACAATCCCCGAAACTCGGTGATGCAGCGGGTTGCCGATGCGATCATGCTGTTTTACGACGCCGACGAGGCCGACGAGATGTTCGAGCGCGCGGGCTACGAGGAGTTCGATCATTATCTGATGGGTCCCTCACACAAGCCCGACATCGCAATCACGACCGTTGCAACGGTCCCTGACGACGAATAACAGCGACTCACCGGGCAGTTACCGTCGTTTCTGCGAGCACGTGGTCGCCGTAGACGAGCGTCAGCCCTACGCGATCGCCGCCCTCGATTCCGGCTGGGTCGTTCGTCGACGCGATCCGGACTGTCCCAGTCTCGCCTGCCGTCCACTCGCTGTCAGTTTCCGGGTTGAACGGTCCCGTCGGACCCGGAACGAATCCGTGAGCAGAAAAGAACGGGATCGGCGGCTGTTTGTCCAGCTCGGTGCCGTTGACAGCGATCTGCAGGGAGAGCGCTGATGGATCGAGCGCGCCCCCTCGGACGTGACGCACGGTGACTGTGTTCGTTGTCGGCTCAGCACTTGCGTCGACGACGACAGTCGGTCTGGGATCGGGGGACTCAGCGGTGATCAGTCCGCCAGCAGCGATGCCAGCGAGTAGTATCGTGAGCGCGACCAGTAACACGACGCCGATGACCGGCGACACGCCACGGTCTCTCGCTCGTCCCCCGATACGCACCATGTCGACTCATCGCCGCGGTTCCCATTATAAATGTGTGGGTGCGATCAGGAGCTCGGATCCCGGACCGTAATCGAGATCTCGCCTTCGTCAGTCGTCGCCGTCACGTCAACGTCACCTTCGGGCGCGAGCACCCACGCAGTCCCGTCCTCGCCGGTCTCGACCGGGTGTTGCCCCTCGACTGTGATACTCGCATCCATCGGGTCCTCGGACTCCGGTTCGGTTACTTCGACCCAGACGGGCCCGCCGTCCGTGACGCGATTGCTGGAAATAGTCGCGTTCTCGTTCGTCCGGCTGACCGTGCTCGTCGTCGGGAGTGATTCGACGTCGAGCGTGTGGTACTCCATCACGACATCCTGAGTAGTCGCGTCAATATACGACATCGACTGTCCGCGTGGATGATCGAGGCTGAGTCCGATCAGCCAGTCGTAGCCGCTGATCCCGAACTCGAACAGGTTCGCGTAGATCCATGGGTACAGTTCGGGGCCACGGTCATCAAGCTCGGTGAGGCTATCGAACGTCCCCGGCTCGTCGGGGGCGAACCGATCGAACTGGACTCCTTCACGCACGTACGTTCCGTTCTCGAGGGTGCTCAGAACCAGCCGGTCCTCCGCCGCGGACAGCAGGATTGGCTCCGTCCGGTCCGCATCGCCGTATGTCGCGTCGAGCGCATCCTGACGGATCGGGCTATCGAACCGGTCGAGCTCCCCGCGAACGTTACGAACGCTCACCGAAATCCGGGGGTCGGTCGCACTGAGTTCTTCGATCGTGTCGGCTGTATTGCTGAGCGTCCGGGCCTCTTCGCTCAACTCGGCGAGGTCGCGTAGCAGTGTGTCGCTGTCGATTTCGCCGGCTCTGTACTCCGCAGCGATCGCCGCCTCGCGCTCGTGCAGTGCGATCGTTCGCTCACCGACTTCCTCTCGGTACGCTTCGAGCAGCGACTCCTTTTCCTCGGGTGAGTCGACGTTCTGGAACTCGCGTTCGAGCGCGCCCAGTTCAATTCGGTTCTCGAACTCCGTATCGCCCATCGAAAGTGCGCTTCCAAGATCGGGTCCCTTCGTCGTCGTCTCGGCAGTCGAATCCGCCCCGGTCGTTACCCAGGAGATCTCGTCCGGCGTTTCCTGTTCCGTGCTGTCGAGAGAGGACGCCGTGCCGCCGGCCGGTGTTGGGCCGACCGCTGCCGTCACCGGGGCCGTGACGACGAGGAGGGCGACGAACACGGTCGCGAGGATACGCGTCATTACCGGAGATGTATGCGACTCCTATATAAAAGTTCGCGGATCACCGCGGTGAACCGGTCCAGAGAGCACCCTGATGAAACACCACGAGCGGGCGTGAGATCATTTATAACCCGTGGAGACGTTTTATTTATGAAAAGCGTTTTCTACCGGGAGATAACACGAATCTATATGCGGATACCTGCCGCCCTGCTGGTCGTTTCCCTCACGTGTGCCCTCCTCGCAGTCGCAGCTGGCGGTGTCGTAGCCGCGCCCAACGACCGATCCGTAGCCCTTGACGGGAGTGCGGCATCGGAGAGCCTTCAGACAGTCCAGGAGACGGATGACGTAAACGAGTCGGTCCGACAGACCCTTCAGATCCAGCTTACCGGTGACGGTCATGCCGAGTGGACGGTGACGACCGAGTACGAACTCGAAGACGAAGGGGATCAGGAGGCGTTCGAGCAACTGGTCGAAGATCTCCGGGATGGCGATGACGATGATGTCGGATATTCGGCCGATACGTTCCGTCCGTACGCTACGGAGGCGTCCGCGGCGACCGGCCGCGACATGGAGATACGTGACGAGACGTGGGATGGGACGGTCGAAGACGACACCGGAACCCTCCGTCTGTCGTTTACGTGGACGAACTTCGCTGCGGTCGACGGTGACCGGACCGAACTGGGTGATGTCTTCCAGACCACCGACGACGAAACATGGCTCCCGGATCTGAACGACGAACAGCGACTCATCATCATTGCGCCCGACGGCTACGCAGTCGATGGATTCAGCCTCGATACGCCACCCGACGACGGGTTCGAGGACCGGACTGCCCAGTGGACTGGTCCGGTGACGTTCGGGGCAAACGACATCCGGATCACCTACGTCCAGACTGGTGGATCGCAGCCGCCGGGCACCGGTAGTAACGGTCTCTCGTCGATGGCGCTGATCGGCGGTGGCGTCGGCGTGTTGTTGCTCGTGGCGCTCGTAGCTGCGGTTCTGCTGGTCAACCGTCCGGAAAAACGGGATCAGGTCGAGAGCGCACTTCCGGGTGCGGTTACCGGAATCGGGAGTCAGGACGAGGAGAGTGTCGCTGACCTGCCACCCAACGAGGAATCGAAACAGGCCGGTGAGGAGCCAGTCATGACCGATAGCAGTGACGACGCAACCGAGGAGGAGGTCGACCCCGAGCTCCTCAGCGACGAGGAGCGCGTACTCCGGCTTATCGAACAGAACGGCGGGCGGATGAAACAGGCCAATATCGTCACCGAGACCGGCTGGTCAAACGCGAAAGTCTCACAGTTGTTGTCGGCGATGGACGAGGAAGACCGGATCAACAAGCTCCGAATCGGTCGCGAGAATCTGATTAGCCTTCCCGACCAGGATCCTGCAGACCCCGAACCCTGATCAACCGGAAGCGACGGATTTCAGGTTTCAAAAAGGTTTAGCGACTGCCGGGTGCAATAGATAATTATGAAGGTTCTGGTAACAGTCAAGGAAGTCGTCACAGTCGGTGACGAGTTCGAGATCAGCGGCACCGAAATTGCCGAGCAGTACCGGGAATACGACCTCAACGAGTGGGACAACTACGCGGTCGAGGAGGCCGTCCAGATCAGTGAATCGGAAGAGGACATCGAGGTTGTTACGGCGACGATCGGGCCGGAGCGCAGCGACGAAACGATCCGCATGGCGCTTGCGAAAGGTGCGGATCGCGCGCTTCGCATCTGGGACGACGACCTCGAAGCGGCCGAAACCCTCGACGTCGAAGCGAAAGCCGAAATCCTCTCGGCTGTTGTCGAGGCAGAGGATCCCGATCTCGTGCTCACCGGCGTCCAGGCCGAGGACGACGCCTTCGGTGGGACTGGCGTCGCGCTCGCCGAACGCGTCGGCTACGAATGGGCGGCGGTCGTCAACGACCTCGATTTCGACGCCGACGCGGGGGTAGCATCGGTTCGCCGCGAACTCGAAGGTGGCGTCGAGGAGCTGACCGACGTCGACCTCCCCGCTGTGCTGACGATCCAGACGGGGATCAACGAGCCACGCTACGCGAGTCTGCGCGGGATCCGGCAGGCCCAGTCCAAACCCCTCGACGTTCGGACACTGGCCGACCTCGACGTCGACGCGTCGGTGACCGACAGCGCGCTCGATGTCACGGAGATGTACGTTCCCGAAACTGACAGCGACGTCGAGCTGATCGAAGGCAGTGCGGACGAAAGCGCCGGGCGGTTGGCTGACGTCCTTCGCGAGAAGGGGGTGGCAGAATGAGCGACGTACTCGCCGTCGCGGAACACCGCCGCGGCGACCTCCGGGACGTGAGCCTCGAACTGATCACGGCAGGCCGCGAACTCGCCGACGGGACTGGCGGCAACCTGCACGTCGCCGTCATCGGTGGGGACGTCGACGCGTTCGCCGACGAACTGAACCGCGAGGGCGTCGACCGCGTGCTCACCGTCGCCGAGGGCGAGGAGTTCAACCACGGCGTCTACACGCAGGCCGTCGCAGCGCTGTACGACGAGGTCGCGCCACAGTTCCTTCTGTTGCCCAACACGGTCAACGGACTCGATTACGCCCCCGCCGTGGCGACACGCCTCGGTCTTCCCTACGTCCCCGACGCGGTCGGTCTCGACGTCGACGCCGACCGCCTCGTGGCAACCCGGGAGATGTACGGCTCGAAGGTTGCGACGACCAACGAGGTCGATGCAAGCGGCGGTGTTACGGTCAGTGTCCGGGACGCCGAGTGGCCGCCAACCGAAGCGGCGGGTGACGCCGTGATCGAGTCAGTCGACGTCGAGATCGACGAGAGTACGATCCGCTCGACGGTAAAAGGCTTCGAGGAGGTCGGTGCGGGCGACGTCGATATCAGCGAGGCGGACCTCCTGGTCTCGGTCGGTCGCGGGATCGAAGAAGAGGAGAACCTCGAACTGATCGAGGAGCTCGCGGAGACGCTCGACGCCACGATCTCGGCGTCCCGGCCGATTATCGATAACGGCTGGCTCCCGAAGAACCGGCAGGTCGGCCAGTCGGGCAAGGTCGTCATGCCCGATGTCTACCTCGCCGTCGGTATCTCCGGGGCGGTCCAGCACGTCGCCGGAATGAAGGGCGCGGAGACGATTATCGCCATCAACACCGACCCGAACGCGCCGATTTTCGACCTCGCGGACTACGGGATCGTCGGCGACCTCTTCGAGGTCGTACCGGCACTGACCGAGGAGTTCGGCGGGTAACGCCGCTTTAGCCCCCGTTTTCTTCGCTTCGATTTTTGTAGCAATACGCTTCGAAAGCTGTAGTAATAGACTTCGAGTTTTGTAGCAATACGCTTCAATAATTGTAGTACAGGAGAGACAGGCCCTACTGGTGGCCGACGGTTTCGTTGGTCGTCAACGGGCCCTCGATCGTCGATATCGGGACGAAGGAGCGGTTACTGCGCGCGTCCGACCACGTCGGCGTCGGCGGGGCCGTCGATATCGAACTCCTCGACCAGCGCGTCTAGCGTTGCCGGATCGTCGTGGGCGTACAGCTGCTCGTCGGCGGTTCGGCAGGGCTCGTCGACGCCGAGGCGCTCGGCAATCGCGTCGGCCGCGGCTTCGGCCATCATCCTGTGGGTCGTTAGTTTTCCGCCGACGACGCTGGTAAAGCCGCCGACACCGTCGCGCTCGTCGTGATCGAGGACGAAGAACCCACGGGAGATCCCACGTGCACCGCCGGTTTCGGCTTCCTCGGGAGCGTACAGCGGGCGGACCCCCCAGTAGGTTCGCGTTTCGGGTGCGTCGGCCGCGGGCGGGAAGATCGCAGCACACTCCTCGATGGTGCGTTCTACCTCCCAGTCGGCCTCCTCGTACTCGTCCGGATCGTCGACTTCGACACTCGTTGTCCCAAGAATCACCTCGTCGGCGTGCGGGATGACGATGTCGCCGTCGTCGGGATCCCGGGCCCGGTTGAGGACCGTGCCGAGTCCCTCGTACTCCTGGCAGATCATGACGCCACGTGTCGGTTTCATCTCGACGTCGACGCCAGCCATGTCGCCCAGCTGTCCAGCCCACGCTCCGGTCGCGTTGACCACGTGGTCGGCGTGGATCTTCCCGACGTCGTGATCGACCGCCGCACCGATCACCCGCTCGTCGTCTTTGAGCAGGTCGGTCACGGGGGCGTCGGGAAGGATCGTCGCACCGTGCTCGCGGGCGTCAGCCGCCGTCGCCGCGACGAGTCGCGACGGGTAGATCACGCCGTCCGGAACTTCCATCACTTCAGCGACATCGTCGGCCAGATCCGGTACTGCTTCGCGAGCCTGCTCGACCGGGATCCGTTCGGCCGGGATCTCGTAGTCGAGACAGGCCTCGTACTTTTCCTCGAAGTAGTCGGGATCGTCGTCTTCGAGCCGAATGAAGTACCCACCCGTATCTCGGATGCAGGCCCCGGCGATCTCCCGCAGGATCTCGTTTTCCACGATACACTCGCGTGCGCCCGCCTCGTCGGCCTCGGCGTAGCGCGCACCGCTGTGTAACAGGCCGTGTGATCGGCCGGTCGTTCCGATCCCGAGTCCTCCCCGGTCGACGAGTGTCACATCCACGCCGCGCATCGCCAGATCGCGTGCAATTCCAGTGCCGGTTCCCCCACCGCCGACGACGAGTACGTCGGTACTGTGCATCACGCGTACTAGGGACGGAGCGGACTTTATACGCACGGTGCGTGCGGTGAGCAACCGCTACCGAGAGATCAATATAGCATCGGTCCTACTGGTGTTACCGCTCCGGCAGTACGCCCTGCAGACGCCGGAGGCGTCGTCACTGTTCGATGTGAGTCCGAAATAAAATATCGTTCGTATTCGCCGTCTGAAAACGGAGAACCGAATTAGAGTCGGGTGACGTTGGTCGCCCGGGGGCCCTTGGGGGCCTGTTCGATATCGAATTCGATGTCTGTGCCTTCTTCGAGGTCCGGACCGCCAACGTCTTCCATGTGGAAGAAAACGTCATCGTCCGCGTCGTCCGTCGAAATGAAACCGTAGCCGCCTGTGTCGTTGAAGAAATCAACGTTTCCTTTCGCCATTGCAACCAGACCGACGCCGGAAACACGGATAAGGGTTGTGATACGTGTTCAGAACTGCGGTGAATTGTAAAACACTGTGGAAAAAAGTGCGTAATAACGTGAACATTTGTTTCTCTGTGCTCTCGGAGAGAGAACCTACAGCGACAACCGACCCATCGACGGTGCGAGTTGCGCCCTATCGACCGAGCTACGGTAGCAACCGGTCGACAGCGTCGTGATACTCGGCGGGTGCAAGCTCCCGAAGCGCGGCCACGTCGGTTTCGCCATCGACGTTGACCAGATACGCGCGGCCGCGCTCGTCGGTGTAGACGCCCTGGAAGTCGTAGACGAAGCCGTAGACGGTCTCGGTCTCCGGTACGTCGTCGCTCTCCAGCAGGAACTCGATCTGGCGGTCGACGTTGTACTCGACGAGCTGGTCGACCAGACTCACGTCGCGGTCCGCGTCGACCCGCTCGTCGTCCAGTCCGGCCTCGACGACGGGAACGAGCAGATCGACCCATTTCTCGATTCCCGGCGGAACGTCCCCGGCTCCGTGCTGGACGGCATCGAGGGCGGCAGTCACCGCGCCACAGCCGGTGTGGCCGACGACGAGCGTGACGTCCGTTTCGGTGTTGACCATCGGATACAGCAGGCTCCCATCGACGACGCGCTCGCCATCCTGAATGTCCCAGACCTGATTACCGATCGTGCTCGGGGTGAACAGCCAGCCCGGATCCTCGACGTCCCACATCCCGTCCTGTGGCACCCGCGAGTCCGAACAGCAGATCGAAACTGCGGCGGGCTGTTGTGCGTCCTGTACGGCGTCAAAGTGGTCGTCGTGAAGCGATTCGACGTGGCGGGCGTTGCGTTCGAGCAGTTCTTCGAGTGACGTGTCCGGCATATGTGCGGATGTGATGCGGACGGGTTTTTATGTACCGATTCGCGTAACGATTCGGCGGGGATTAAGCCATCCCGACGACTACCTCCCGCCATGCCCACCGAAGATAGCTACGAATGTGACGCCTGCGGTGCATCCGTCCCGGTCGAGGACGCTATCCGGTCGGAGACGTACGGCGATCTCGATCCGACGAAGTGGCAGACGCTGAACTGTCCGCAGTGCAAGGAGCGGCTCGCGACAGTGTATGTGGGCGATGAGTGAGCGCTAGCCGAACAGTCGTTCGCGAAGCGATCGGCGAGAGGGCCGCTCGGCCAGCAGGACCGAGCAGTCGACCTCGTTGACGACATCGAAGTGAAGCGAGTCGGTAACGAGGCGGGAGAGCAGGCCACGTTCGGTCGCTCCAAGCAGGAGCAGTGTCCGCTCGTCGGCCTCGCGTTTGATCGCTCCTTCCACGTCACCGGAGTCATCGACGATGATCTCGGCATCCTCGAGATCGTGGTCGATGGCCCACTCACCGATGAAACGCTCACCGTCGTCGCGCTCGTCGGGCCCGTCAACGACGTGAAGCACCGAGACCGACGCGCCAGCGACGGACTGTAACATGTTCGCGATCTCGGCACTCAGATCGGAGTCCGGGCCACCTGCAGTCGGCAGGAGGATCCGGGAGGGATCCAGTCCGCGATCCTTGACAACGAGGAAGTCACAGGGCAACTGGTTGGTGAGCTCGGAGATGGGCCGCTCCGCACGCGCATCGCTCCACAGTCTGTCTTCCTCCCAACCCAGCAGTACGAGATCCGGCTCGACGCGCCGAGCCGTGTCGAACACCTCCTCGAATGACCGGTTCGTGATGATGCGGGACGTGCTGACGTCGACATCGTAGTCCTCGGTCCGTTCCGTGAGATCCGTCATCAACCGTTCGGACTCGTCGGTGATATTCTGGTGTTGGCCGGGGCGTAGATTCCTGGAGCGACCGCGCGGGGTCTGCACGATGTGGACCAATTGAACGCTGGCTCCCTCCCGGCTACTGGCGAGGCGACACGCGAAATCGACGACCGGTCCCTCTGTCCGTGGGTTCGCGATGGGGACGAGAATCTGGAACTCGCTTTCCTCATCACCGATCTCGCGCTCTGCGCTGTCCAGAATCGGGACGTAGGAGCGACCGGCGAGGCGGCCGAACAGCCACTCCCGAACGGTTAGTCGTCGCTCGATCCCGTCGAACCGGGCGGATTCGAGCCGGTTTTCGCTGGTCTGGAAGTAGTTGACGATCGTTACCAGCGCGACGCCGCCGATTGTGTTGCCGAGCAGGACGGGAACGACTATCCCGGTGACGCCGGGGAGTAGTGCCAGCTCGCCATGGAAGATCAGGTACAGCACTTCGGTGTAGGTGACGACAACGTGAAAGAGTCCTCCGAGCGGGATCCCGAGGAATGCGAGATACGTAATAACGATCCGGGAGATCGTATCACGAGATGCGAAGCCAACCCAGACGACACCCGCAACGATCAGACCGGCAAACACGGCCTTGAAAAAGAGCGACCACCAGCCGACCTCCATCGCGTGTCGAGAGATCTCCAGCGCCTCGGTCGCCGCGGCAGGGTCGAACACGCCACCCCAGGTGAGCACGATGGCACCGATCGTCCCGCCCGCGAAGTTCCCTGCCAGCACGATCGTCCAGTGACGGAACAACGCCGGAATCGATGCGAGGCGTTCGAGCGTGAGCGTGACCGGGGGCAGCGTGTTCTCGGTGTAGAGCTGATAGCCGCCGATGATGATATACAGGAATCCGAGCGGGTAGAGCAAGGAGGCGACGAACTTGCTGTCGGTCGTCGCGGAGACCGATGCGTACAGGAGAAATGTAATCGTGATCGCGAAGCCAGCAGCGATCCCACTGAAGAACAGTTCACGCCCGCTGGCAGTGATTTCCTCGTCCGCGGCAACGACGATTCGCTGGTATACCTCGTCCGCCGAAAATCGGTCGTGAACGGCCTCGCCGACGGCGGGTGCACCCATATGTGACCGTTCGACTGTGTCGTTCCCATGAGAGTCTGGATCGTCCCTCTCCGGAGGTCGCATTGGCATAGCTACTGCCACAGGGATCCTTGAAGCCTGTCATATGCTGCCGAACATCGAGTACGAGCGCGTGATGGTAACCGACACGCCGGGGATCGGTACAAAGTATTGGAGACGGTGAGCTGATACAGCCCCCGGTCGTTTTCGTGTCCGCTGTGGAACTCCGTCTATGACCGAAGCGCGCGCTCACATTTTTGTCGAAGGCGACGTTCAGGATGTACACTTTCGAGACAATGCACACGAGACCGCCCGCGCACACGACATCGAAGGGTGGGTTCGGAACCTCGACGACGGGCGAGTGGAAGCGCTTTTCGAGGGAACCGAAGAGGACGTCGAGGCGATGATCGAGTGGTGCGAACGCGGTCCGATCAAAGCCGATGTCACCCACGTCGAGGTCGAATACGGGGATCCGCAGGGCGACCTCGAGGACTTTGAGAAGCACTAACAGTAGCTACGCTCCTCGAAATGACGACTTTCTTGACCGAATCATTAAGTGGACAGTCTCCGATAGTACGTTATAGATAATTATGACAGATATGGGCGGATTCAACGACCACCTGGCGCGGGTCGACCTCGGCGAGGGCGAGGTGAACTACGAGGCCATCGACGACGAGGACGCGAAAAAGTACATCGGTGCCCGCGGGCTGGGCGTCAAGTACGTCTTCGAGCAGGGCCCGGACGTCGACCCCCTGGGCCCGGACAACCTGATCGCGTTCATGAACGGGCCGCTGACGGGAACCCAGACCACGATGAGCGGACGGATCGCCGTCTGTACGAAATCGCCGATCAGAGGCCAGGTAACTGACTCCCATCACGGCGGCTGGTCGGGTGCGCGCCTGAAGTGGGCGGGCTTTGACGGCCTGCTGTTCGAGGGCAAAGCCGAGGAGCCGGTGTACGCCTACGTCGAGGACGGCGAGGTCGAACTCAGGGACGCCTCGCATCTGTGGGGAAGCGGCGTCCACGAGACCGTCGAGACGGTCGAAGACGAGATCGACGGCCAGTACGGCAAGAACCTCTCGATCATGGCGATCGGGCCGGGCGGCGAGAACCAGGTCCGGTACGCCTGTATCGTCAACGAGGACGACCGGGCCTCGGGCCGCGGCGGTACGGGCGCGGTAATGGGCTCGAAGAACCTCAAGGCGGTCGTTGTCAAGTCCCAGACCAGAATGCCAAAGCCCGCGGACAAGGAGACGTTCCGCGAGGGCCACAAGCAGGCGATGCAGCTCATCCAGGAGTCCGACGTCACCCGTCCCAACGAGGGCGGGCTGTCGGTGTACGGCACCAACGTCCTGATGAACCTCACCGAGGAGATGGATGGCCTGCCGACCAAGAACGCGAAGTACACGTCGACCCGGTCGATGCGGGAGTCCGAGGGCGGCGACCTCGACGCCGAACTGGTCTCGGGCGAGCACGTCCGGGAGAACATCCTCGTCGACGAGCCGACCTGTCACTCCTGTCCGGTCGCCTGCAAGAAGGAAGTCGAGGTCCAGACCCAGCACAAAGGCGAGGAGCTGAACGTCCGGATGGAGTCCTTCGAGTACGAGTCCGGCTGGGCACTCGGCCCGAACTCCGGACAGACCGACGCCGAGGCGACCACGGTGATGATCGACCGCTGTAACGACCTCGGCATCGACACCATCGACGCGGGCAACACCATGGCGATGGCCATGGAGATGACCGACGAGGGGAAATTCGACGACCTTGACGATGGGCTCGACTGGGGCGACACCGAGGAGATGATCGACATGCTCGGTCGGATCGCTCACCGGTCGGACGACCTCGGCGATCACCTCGCTGGCGGCCCGGCACACCTGGAAGACGAGTTCGACGCCGAAGAGAACTCGCTGGCGGTGAAAGGCCAGACGATGGCAGCCTACGATCCACGGTGTATGAAAGGGATGGCGATCGGCTACGCCACCTCGAACCGCGGGGCCTGTCACCTGCGGGGGTACACCCCCGCAGCGGAGATCCTCGGTATTCCCGAGCAGGTCGACCCACACGATCCCGAGGGGAAAGGCGAACTCTGCGCGCTCTTCCAGGACCTGCACGCCATCTCGGATTCCTTTGACATCTGCAAGTTCAACGCCTTCGCCGAGGGGATCGAGGAGTACGTGCTTCAGTACAACGGCATGACCGGCCTCGACGTCACCGAGGACGAGCTGATGGAGGCAGGCGAACGCATCTACAATCTCGAACGCTACTACAACAACCTCGCCGGCTTCGACGGTGCGGACGACGACCTGCCCGGCCGGTTCGTCGAGGGCCACGAGGACGCCATCCCCGCACAGGGCGGTAGCGAGGGGCAACTGGCCGAGCTCGACCAGCTCAAAGACGAGTACTACGAGGTCCGCGAGTGGGTCGACGGCGTCGTCCCGGACGAAAAGCTCGACGACCTCGGCATCGATATCGGGCCCGGCACCGGCGTCTCCGCGGGCGACTCGGCGGCACCGGCGGACGACTGATCGGTTTCCATATTTATGAACGAGACGGACGACTTCGAGTTTCGAGTAGAGTCACGCCTCACCAGCCACGGCGTCTACGTCGACGAAGTAACCGAGACGGCCGACGGCTACGAGGTCAGCTACGAGTCCATCGCCGCCGAATCCGAAAGCGTCGTTCCCCATCGCGAGGTCGGCCGGGTGATCAACGTCTTCCGCGACCTGCACGAGGATGACTGGACTGGCGCGGATATCGACGCACTCGTCACCGACTTCGAGGGCAACAAAAAGGGCCACTGGTACGTCGAGGCGGAGTGGATCGACGAACTACACAACGGGAAGTTGACCGAAATAGAGTTCTCCGAGCGTGTCGTCGACACGATCACCACCCCCTGAGCAGCCGCGTCACGGCTGGGCGATCGCGACCGGTTCCCTGATCTCGACGCTCGTCTCGAACTCATCGAGTCGGTCGAGTGTGCGACCGTCCCGGAGGAACTGTGATTCGTGTGCGCGTCTGAGCGCGTCGGCCTCGCGGTCGGTGAGACCGAGTTCTTCACCCACCCGCGCCCAGTGACCATCGGACGCAAGGAAGTAGGTCCGCCCATCCGTACCGTCGATTCCCTCGAACTGTCTGGCGTACTCGACGCGCTGGTCAACGAGCTGTTGCTGGGCCCGTTCGAGGAGTGCTGAGAGCTGGGAAAGGGTGACACTGGCGCGCGCGCCGGCGAGCAGCACGGTCTGGCCCTCGATCGGATGCGTGCGCTCGGAATCGGTCATGCGTCCGGGATCAGCCCCCGGCGCGGACCGCCTTCTGCGAGAACTTCTTGATCAGGGGATCCAGCGTCTCCGCGCGCTCGCCCTCGAACGTGACGGTGGTTTCGGTGAGCTTCATCGACGGCCCGATGCTTACTTTCGATTCCGAAAAGGAGGCGCACCAGTCCTCGCCCTCGACGGTCCGGTCGTCGACCCGCTCGCCGCCGAGGTTCTCCAGGTAACCGATGAGCGCTCGGGCGGAGACGCCGCGATAGCTCCGTTCGCGCTCGACCATCACCGGGGCACCCGACATGCTGCACTCGCTAAAACCGTCACGACGAGCCCCCACCGTGACGGATCCCGTCGTCGACGATCCGGGCGTTGCGCTCGCGGTCGATCCGATCGGCCAGCTCGTCGTGGTCGTAGAGCTGGTGGATGACGGCGGCGTGCAAATCCCGCCACCCCATCGCGTAGATGGGCGATTGGCCCCACGCGCGCAACTCGACGACGTACTCGTCGTAGGCTTCCCACCGCTCCTCGAAGTGGTCGAGTATGTCCACAACCGTCCCTACGGCGTCGTCGGCGAGCGCAGCGTTGAGTTCGCGTTCCCAGCCCTCTATCGCTCGACCCATGTCCTGTTTCGTTTCCTCGCCATCTGCGGGCAGTGCGTCAACGATTCCCTCGGGGATGTACAGCTCGATCTCGTCCATACGGACACTGTGGGGCTGTCGACAAGAAAAGATACCGCCGTTCGGCTGACCGAAGATGTTCGGCCCAAACCGCTTCGCAGTGGGCGTGCTATCTCGTTGTATGGGGGAGACACGACAGCGCACTGGCGAGGCGGACGACCGCTCGAATGCCACGTCCGAAACCACCGTCCAGGTTCGCTGTACCGGACACGTCCGGTCGGCAATCGGAACCGGTCGACTGGAGTATCAATTCGAGGGCCGAACGCTCCGGGAGTTCCTCGACGCGTTCTTCGCGGAGTACGACGTACGGGACATGCTGATCGCCGACACGGAAGCCGAGGCGACGACGCGGGGCTGGGCACCCCAACTCGACGAGCTCCCGGGCACGTACGCGAAAAACCCCGAGGGAGAGCAGACCAGACGGTATGCACGGGTCGTCGTCAACGGAACGTTCAACGAACATCTCGACGGGCTCGATACGAAACTTCACAATGGCGACCGCGTTGCGCTCGTTTACAGCGGATCGAGGCGAAAGCCCACCGCTTTAGCGGTGGGATGAGGCCGACAACTGGGAATCGTTCAACGTTCGTAGCTCCAGCAGGATATTCAACATCAAGTACCAATATTTATGTAAGTAGAAGTACTATGCTTACGTATGTCGAATCAGGTCATCACGCGGACACTCAAAGCGAGTATCCACAACCACTCGCAAGTCAGTGACGACCTCGATTCGCATGGCTTTGCCGCGTCGAAATTGTGGAACGTCGGGCGGTGGACAATCTCGCGTGTCTGGGACGCTATCGACCACATTCCAGACGCCGACGAACTGTGTTCGCACCTCAAAAATCACGAACGCTACGCAGACCTGCACAGCCAATCTAGTTCGTTCGAAAGACGAAGTCTTTCGTGATGCCAAAAATCTGCGATTTTTGAGCACAGCGAGTTCTTCAGGAACTCGGTGAGGCGTTTGTCTCGTGGTACGAACAGGACGACGCAGACGCGAACCCACCCGGCTACCGCAAACACGGTGATGACCACCCCCGCTCGACGGTAATATGGAAAAATCAGGGCTTCAAACTCGATACCCAGTACAACCGTGTTCGTCTCTCGAAAGGAACGAATATGAAGGAGTCGCGCTACGCGGCTGACTACATCCTCTGTGAATACACACTCCAGACAGACGACCAAACACTCGACGCTGTAGAGAGCGTCCAGACGGTGCGTGCTGTCTGGACTGGCGACGACTGGGAACTCCACTTCGTCTGCAAGCTGCGGATTGAGACCCCTGAGACCCCTGGTGAGAAGACGGCGGGTGTTGACCTCGGCATCTGTAACACGGCGGCTGTCTCTGTCGGTGACGAAACCGTATTGTATCCGGGCAACGCCCTGAAGGAAGACGCCCACTACTTCCGACAGCAAGAATACGACACGGAAGGCGAGAATGGCCCGAGCGACCACGCAACGTGGGCACGTCGGAAGAAATCCCGGCGACAAGAACATTTCCTGCACGCGCTGTCAAAAGACATTGTTGAGCAGTGTGCTAATCGTGGTGTTGGGACGATAGCAGTCGGTCATCCGAAGAAGATCCGTGAGGATGAAGATTGGGGCCGGCACGGGAACAAACGCCTGCACGACTGGGCGTTTGAAACATTGCTCAGTCAGATCGAGTACAAAGCTGAGGAGTGTGGAATTGAGGTTGAACGGGTTGATGAGTACGAGTTGGCCACGTCGATAACGTGCTGTGAGTGTGGAATGAAAGCAGATTCAAACCGGGTTGAGCGTGGGCTGTACGTCTGTGAGAACTGCGAGCTGGCCGCCAATAGCGACCTGAACGCGGCAGAGAATATGCGAGCGACGGTAACTCCGAGTCCTGGGAAGGATAGGAGTAACGGCTGCTTGGCACAGCCATCGGTACGCCTGTTCGACAAATCAACGGGCAGAGTACGCCCACAAGAACAGGTGTGACCGTAGACCCGAATATCCCACCGTGGGAATCCCACGGCTTTAGCCGTGGGAGGATGTCAACCGTTCATCTACTGCTGTTGAGTCGAGTCAGCCGCCGGCGACCGGCGGGAACGCGCTGATCGTATCGCCGTCGTCGAGGCCCGTCTCCATCCCGTCCATGTGCGCGACGTCTTTCCCGTTTTTCATTATCGTGATGTACTCCCGCGGCGTGCCGTCCGCCTCGAACACCTCCAGCTCCGGGTGCTCCTCGGCGAGCTCGCGGAGGACGTCGCCGACAGTCGCGCCGTCGGGAGCCGTCCGACTGAGCGTCTTCTGGCCGAGTGCTTCCCGGAAGCTGGCGAACGAACGAATCTCGATCTCCATACGCAATGCTGGCACTACAGGGATATAAAACGAATCGAGCCGGATGCTGCGGCGTCACGTCACCTTGCCGACCAGCGGGACTGCCCGACGGGGCGTGTTGACCTCGTCGACCTGCGTCAGCACGACCGCGACGCCGATACCGGCAAGGGCAGCGGCAAAGGCGAACGGGACCACGAAGCCCCACGCAACGAGTATTCCGGCCAGAAGGGGCCCCGCGGCGACGCCGAAGCCGAAGGCCATCGTGAGCACCGAAAGCGTCGATCCGGACTCGTCGTCGGGCGCGATGTCACCTGCGAGTGCGAGGGCGGGAGCAAAGACCATCGCGCCGGCAACACCCTGCAGGAATCGTGCGGTGAACATCACCCACGAGTCCGACAGCCCCCCCAGTGCGAGGTCGGGGATGAGACCCTGAACCAGAGTCGTCGGGACGAGCAGTATGGTCCCGGCGACGATGAACGCTTTGCGACCGTAGAAATCCGTGGCGCGCCCGATGGGTGCCTGCAGAAAGATCTGTGCGAGGACGAATGCGGCAAACTGCAGGCCGAACATCTCGGGACCCTGGTTTAGCTCGGTGTTCACGATATCGCCAAGCGTTGCGAAGACGGCGATTCCTACGGCCATAAAGAAGGAGACGATCCCGAGGGCAAACACCGGATCGAACAGCTGTGTGCCGGTTCGGTCGAACACCTGAAAGCTGTCGAGTGCGGACCCCTCCGGCTCGCTGGGCTCGATGTCGGGATCGCGGATCAGTCCGAGCACGAGGACGAAGGCGAGCGTCGCCGTCGACGCCGCAAAGTAAAAGGCGGCGTCGAAGCCGGTGACCGAGAGCGTCGTCGCGCCGAGCGGGATGGAGTACGGCCCCGCGGCGACGACACCCCCTGCAGCGATCGGGCCGACACCAAAGCCGACCAGTCGGAAGGTGTTGTACGTGCCCATGTTGCCACCGCGGTTCTCGTCGGTCGCGAGATCGTTGACCAGCGCGACCGTCGTCGGGATGATGAATGCGCCGGCGACACCCTGGAAGACGCGTAACACGATCAGGTGCCAGTACGTGGACGCCAGTGAGTACGCGAAACTGGCGACAGCGATCAGGACCAGTCCGAACAGGACGTAGATTTTCCGTTTCCCTGTCCGGTCCGAGAGCCGCCCGGTAAACGGCTGGAGCGGGCTGTTGACGAACCCGAAGATCGAGAGGACCAGCCCGGTGATGAACACCTCGGTCAGCCCGAAGGTGGTACCTGTAACGAACTCGCTGGCGATGAACAGCGGTAGAACGACAATGAGAAACGAGTTTCCGACCGACTCGGACATCCGCGCGAGTGCGAGCGCGAGCACTTGTGGATTGACGCCGAGCAGGTTCCTCATCGATCTGCGTACTCTGTCGCGGTACTCTTGGAAGGCAACATTCCGTCTTGATTGAACGGATGGACGGATGCGACATGGGTGTTTGGATACCGGGCTCTGTAACCGGTATTGTTCTTTCCTCGCACAATAATGGAGGTGAGGAGAGATGCCCAGATGGAGAATACGATGGCCTGAGTGGTCTCAGGGCCACTAATAAGTTCACTAACCGCGTACCGCTCTGAGTTGTAGTCTACTATATTGGGGAGAAAGCACAATTCTTTAATATGCCGTGGACATATTATCTCGTGTATGGCAACACAGACTCGAACGATTGGCGCGTTTGATTACGACTGGGAGTACTCCTCACGGGTGTCGGTTCTGTTCGGCATCTTCGGAGTCGTTGCGGTCGTGGGGTGGCTCGTTAGCATCATGCTGACAGCCATCCATATGTTCGCGATTCCCGCAATACCCGCCGACGCACCCGTGCAGGGCAGCATCGAAGTTATCACCAGCCAGTGGGCCTACGTCTTCGGCATTCCGCTGGCAACGCTTGGTGGTGTGTACTATCTCGGTACGCTCGGCCTGACGCTCTGGTGGTTCGACACCCGCCACCCGCTGATCATCAAGATCCTCACGCCGATCACGGCAAGCGGCGTCGCGTTCTCCGCGTACTTCGTCTACCTGCAGCTGGTGCCGATCGGCGAGATCTGCCCGTTCTGTATGGTTTCGGCGAGCGCGACGGTCATCCTGTTCGGGCTCGAACTCGCGATCCTCAGCAAGAGTTCGACGCCCGGGCTCTCGGAGATGTCCTCGGATCTGCCCCGACTGATTGGCGAGACCAACCTCGCCATCATCGCCTTCCCGATGCTGATCGGCGCGATGACGATTCTGGGGATGTTCGTGGTCCCGATGCTGCCGCTGCCCGACGTCGTTCCGTTCTAACTGTTGAGGCTGGTTGCAGTTCTGTGTTTTTCTGTGGTAATCTACTCGTATCGACAGCCACAGAGATTTTATCCGGCGATTGACCGCTAATGGGGTCCAATCCTCTAATTAGCTGCATACCTGCAGCGGTAGGTCAATACTGTGAAAGAACCATGCCGCCTCCCGGAGTGTGAACTACGTCCGAGAACCTGCTCGCTTCGCTCGCAGAACCTCGGTCTAGTTCAAATCCGATCGGATAGATTTTCACTGCTCACAGTGCAGTCGCTGCGCTCCTTCACGTTGTTCGCAGGAAAATGCCGCCTCCCCGATTTGAACGGGGGACAGCTCGATCTTCAGTCGAGTGCTCTCCCAGTCTGAGCTAAGGCGGCCCACCGTGCGGTGTATCACTAACTCTGTCGATGGAAGGAAAAAGGATTTCGAATCACGGCTGGCGGGCTACCACACCCCACGGCTTGCCGTCGATCAGTCGAAGTACTCGAATTCGTAGCTCTCGGCGACGGATGGCAGGGTCTCCGTCGGATCGTCCCGGAGATCGTCCCAGTCAACTCCCGAGACAGCATCCCGATGAAGTCGTGTGGTCCCCGCCTGTTCCATATCATTGGTCCCCGAGGTCAGCCAGGACTCGATCTCGACATCGAGGACGTGGTACTCGCCGGTGAACAGGGCCTCGAAGACGTCGATCGCGAATTCGGCAGTCGCCGCCTCCGTCCGGTCCGCAGCCGACGAGAAGACGGCCCGCTGGCGAGCCGCCAGATAGCCCAGTCGCACCCGATAGCCGTCGGGGTGAGCCTCGACCTCGACCGGGTCGTCCAGCCAGCGCTCGAAGACGGATGGCGTCCCGATTAGCGGGAACGTGTCCTCCGCGATGCGGATCGCCTCGTCTTCGGTCAGCGCTGGTCCCTCGGGCGAGTCGGGCGTGAACAGTACCTCCTCACGCTGAAGTGGTGTACCGTCCTCGGCCGCCCGGACGGTGACTTCGACGGTCGTCTCCTCGACGATTCGGGGATCGAGGTCTAGCTCTGGCGCGACCAGTGTTTCGGCCGCGAACGTGTCGGTCTCGACGGAGGTTCCGTCGTACGCAGCGACGAGTTCGTACTCGACGTTCGCGCTCGCCTCGGTGATATCGAGGCTGTCCCCGTCTCCACTCTGATCCGCAACGCGGAGCGAGGCCGTCCGCTCGAAGGTGTATCGAACCGTCTCCTCAGCCAGTTCCCACTCGCCGTCCGCTGTCTGGAGCCTGATTTCGGCATCGCGATCCTCCCTGATCGGTGGGTCGAGGTCGAGGACGAGGTTGTCGACCGTGCGGTCGGCCTCGAACTCGTCGGTTTCGACGCGGCCCGATCCGTAGTCGACGACAAGGGTGTACGGAGCGTCCGCGCTCATCTCGTCGATGATAAACTGCTCGCCCGTCCCCTGCTGTTCGTGCACAACGAGCGTCCCCTGGGGCACCTCGACCTCGTACTCGAACTGGTGGCGGATCACCGTTTCGTCGTCATCTGTCGTCCGGAGCAACGCAGTGATGGCCGTATCCGATTCGAGTGGCGGATCGAGTTCCAGTTCGAGGTCTCCCGCGATCTCGTTGGCGGCGAACGCGTCCGTGGTCGTCGATCGACCGTCGTACCGGAGTTCGAGATAGTACCCCGTCGACGCGGACATCGCCGTCACCCTCACCGACCGACCGTCGCCCGTCTGATCGGGCACGCTGACGTAGCCGTCGTGGGAATCGGTTCTCGCTCCCGCCGATGATTCGTCATCATCCTCGCCACCGATACAGCCCGCCAGGAAGGCGACGGGGACGGCGAGTATTGACCGCCGGTCGGTCGGAGTGGTACACACGTTCCACGGTATGGAGTATCAGCGAATCAACGTATTTGCCAGTTACTGTCTCGAATACTACAAACCCGACGAGTGCAGTACGATGGGTGTGTAATAACTGGTATCCACTGGATATATATGTCTGATACAAATAGTGTGTTGCCGTGAGTGTACTCAACTCCTTTGGCGCACTGGTGAGCGGTCTGATCGCTGCGGCAGTGATGCTCGTGTTCGCAATCCTGAGCGTCTTCGTGACCGTCTTTATCGTCGACGCTGCCGCCGCAATCGGCGGGCTCTCGCCGAGCGACGATTACGTCGTGCTCGGGGCTACACTGATCGCCTCCGCAGCCATCGTCGCTGGCGGTGCCGGGTTCGCGACGCCCGAGGACAACACATAAGCGAAACCGAATTTTCCAGGCGGAATTGATGATGAGTAGTGATTACTGGGTTCGGGCGGGTTCGAACCAGACCCAGACGTGCTCGCTTCGCTGCGCGCGACTGGCAGGGTTCGATCCCGCCGCTCACGTCTACGATTTACTCCTCACGTTCGTTCGTCGCAAAATCGAGTGGGTTCGGGCGGGTTCGAACCGCCGACCTCGGCCTTGTAAAGGCCACGTCATAACCAGCTAGACCACGAACCCGACACCGGAGAGAAGACTACCCACGGGAATAACGCTTTCTTTCTCAGTCGGTACGCTTACCCTCGCGCCGACCGATACCGATTCTATGGGCGACAGTCGTCTCCGGGTCGCGTTCTCGCTGACGCTTATCGTGCTCGCGTTCGTCGGGCTGGGACTCTACGCCAGCCAGATGGGTCTGTTTCCGTGGTCGGGCGAGCACTCGGAGGCGACGGTCGAGATCATCGGAGAGGACGACGAGACGCTCGCAGTCGTCGACGCCGAAGTCGCGGACACTCGCTCCGAGCGACTCACCGGGCTGAGCGAGCACGACTCCCTCGATGCAGGCGAGGGTATGTTGTTCGTCCACGACGACGAGGATGAACGAACCTACGTCATGCGGAACATGTCTTTTGGCATCGATATCGTCTTCGCTGATTCGGACGGCGAGATCACGACAATCCATAGCGCACCCGAACCGGGGCCCGACGAGGACGGCGAGGACCAGGAGTACAGCGGGACGGGCATGTACGTCCTCGAAGTGCCGGAGGGATACATGGCCGAGCAGGGTGCGGGTGTCGGGGACAGGATCGAGGTCGAATACCACGACTAACGGATCGAAACGAATAGGCACCGCGTGACGTGAAGAACGTCTATGACCGAGACGATAGACGCGCTCACCGAACAGGACGGCTGGCAGCGCGAGGGCTTCGCGGCGCGGGTCCACTACGAGGGCGCGGGCGAGTACTACAGCATCGAGTACTACGAGCCGAGCGACTGCGTGCTCTACTGGAAGGTGAAAGGCGACGGTGAGACCGCCGTTCCCGTGGGACGCGAAACGGTCCCAACACCGCTTCGCGAGCGGATCCGACTGGATCTCGACGCTGCAGGGATTGACCCGGATGTCGAGGCGAGAACTCTCTAGAAAGCGGCCAATCTCCCGGTGCTGACAAACCCTTTTGAACCGGTGTCTGCTAGTTCGCTCGAATGAGCGGCGTCGACTGGGACGAGGACGATCCTTTCGAGGAGCAGCGGGACAAGATCGAGAATCCGATGAAGCGGCTATTTAGTGAATACGGTAGCCAATACAAGTTCCAGAGTACGGTCGGGATCATCACCAGCATCTTTGCGCGGCTTCTCGACCTCTTGCCGCCGATCCTGCTCGGGGTCGCGATCGACGCCGTCTTTTTCCAGGAGGTTGGCTACGCCGAGGCGTTCCCCATCGGTGAGTCACTCATCGCGCCGATCGCGCCTGCAACACAGGACGGTCAGTTCTGGCTCACAATCGGGCTCATCGCCGGTTCGTTCCTCCTTGGGGCGATCTTCCACTGGACGCGCAACTGGGGGTTCAACTCCTTCGCCCAGAACATCCAGCACGACGTCCGGACCGACACCTACGACAAGATGCAGCGGCTGAACATGGACTTTTTCGCCGACAAGCAGACCGGCGAGATGATGTCGATCCTCTCGAACGACGTCAACCGGCTCGAACGCTTCCTCAACGACGGGATGAACTCCTTTTTCCGCCTGATAGTGATGGTGTTCGGGATCGGCTTCCTGCTCTTTGCCTACAACTGGCAACTCGCGCTGGTCGCCCTGCTCCCGGTGCCGCTGATTATGGTTTTCACCTATCTCTTCATCAAGATCATCCAGCCCAAATACGCCGCCGTGCGCTCGACGGTCGGGAACGTCAACTCCAGACTCGAAAACAACCTCGGCGGGATTCAGGTAATCAAATCGAGCACGACCGAAGACTACGAGTCCGAGCGCGTCGACGACGTCTCGATGGACTACTTCGACGCCAACTGGGACGCCATCGAGACCCGCATCAAGTTCTTCCCCGGCCTGCGCGTCATCGCTGGACTCGGCTTCGTGATCACCTTCATCGTCGGTGGACTGTGGGTCTTTCAGGGCGCTCCGGGACCCTTTACTGGTGAACTCCGGACCGGGACCTTCGTCGTCTTCATCCTCTACACCCAGCGCTTCATCTGGCCGATGGCCCAGTTCGGACAGATCATCAACATGTACCAGCGTGCCCGGGCGTCCTCGGCACGAATCTTCGGGCTGATGGACGAGCCAAGCCGGGTCGAGGAGGACCCGAACGCGACCGACCTGACCGTCTCTGAGGGGCGCGTCGAGTACGACGACGTCACCTTCGGCTATGACGAGGAGACGATCATCGACGATATCGACTTCACTGTCGAGGGAGGCGAGACGCTTGCGCTCGTCGGACCGACTGGCGCTGGCAAGTCGACGGTCCTCAAACTCCTCTTGCGGATGTACGATGTCGACGACGGAGCGGTTCGGGTCGACGGTCAGGATCTCCGGAACGTCACTCTTGACAGCCTCCGGAAATCCATTGGCTACGTCAGCCAGGATACGTTCCTGTTTTACGGTACTGTCGAGGAGAACATCCGTTACGGCACCTTCGACGTCAACCGAGACGACGTGATCGAGGCCGCGAAGATGGCAGAGGCCCACGAATTCATCCAGAACCTGCCCGATGGCTACGATACCGAAGTCGGCGAACGCGGCGTCAAACTCTCGGGTGGCCAGCGCCAGCGTCTGTCGATCGCGCGGGCGATTCTCAAGGACCCCGAGATCCTGATCCTCGACGAGGCGACCAGCGACGTCGACACCGAGACCGAGATGCTCATCCAGCGCAGTCTGGATCGACTCACTGAGGATCGGACGACGTTCTCGATCGCCCACCGCCTCTCGACGATCAAGGACGCCGAAACGATTCTGGTCCTCGAAGGCGGGCGGATCGTCGAGCGCGGCACTCACGAGGAACTCCTCGGCAACGACGGGCTCTACGCCCACCTCTGGGGCGTACAGGCAGGCGAAATCGACCAGCTGCCACAGGAGTTTATCGAGCGCGCCGCGAAACGACAGGCCCGAACCGAGACCGACGACGACTGATTATTTATCTTCGCCCACACAACCACCGGGCGTGCAACTGAGCGACGCTACCTGGACGGATGCCGATGCGAGCGACGCCGATGTCGCCATCGTGCCGATCGGCAGCACGGAACAGCACGGCCCCCACGCACCACTGGGCACCGATGTCTTTACAGCCGAGGCGGTCGCTGAGGCCGGGACGGAGGAGTACAACGGCGAGGTCGTTCTCGCCCCGTCGATCCCCGTGGGGATCGCCGAGGAACACCGCCAGTTCCCCGGGACACTCTGGGTGAGCGAGGATACGTTTCGCTCGTACGTCCGCGAGACGGTGTCGAGTCTCGCCTATCACGGCTGGGACCGGATCGTCCTCGTGAACGGGCACGGCGGGAACGTCGATGCACTCCGGGAAGTCGCCGCGACGATTACGCGTCACGACGACGCCTACGCCGTCCCGTTCACCTGGTTCGAGGCGGTCGGCGAGCACGGTTCGGACATGGGCCATGGCGGCCCACTCGAGACCGCGCTCTTGCGTCACGTCAGCCCGGAGCACGTCGACGAGGGGCGAATCGCGGAGGCGCGAGCGGGGGCCAGCGAAGACTGGGGCGAGTGGCAAAGCGGCGTCAATCTCGCATACGACTCGGCGGAGTTCACCGACAACGGTGTCGTCGGTGATCCGGGCGAAGGCGACGCCGACCGCGGCGAGGAGCTACTGGATCTCGCGGCGGACGCGCTTGCGGACCTACTGGAGACCGTGGCGACTCGGAACGTGGAACCACCGGAAGACAAGTAGGGTTCGGCAGTCGCTACTCGACGGTTCGGCTGCTCGGTCGGCGATGACGACTACTCCTCGTCGTCTGTGCCGTCGCTCTCGGCATCTTCGAGTGTGCTCTTGAGATCGGGGATCGTCGCCGTCAGGTCGCCGACCTGCTCGCTGGCGTCCTCGATCGTCTCGATTAGCTCCTCGACCTCCGCGATCGCCTCCTCGAGATCGTCGGCATCGTCGAAGGCGTCGGCCCGCTGGCCCATCGTGAACCACTTTTTGGCATCGCGGAGGTGGTCGGCCGCCGCACCGACGTCGAGGGCCGAGCGCAACCCGTTGAGCACACCGAGCACGTTGTCGCCCTCCGCCTCCCAGACTGAATCGCTGTCGGGGAGTTCGGCACGTGCATCCGCGAGCGACGCCTCGACGTCCTCGCGCATCTCCGAGGCCGCTTCGCCGAACAGTTCGTCGTTGTCGAGCGTTGACTGGCTCATATCACTACTTCAACCCGACCGCTGTTAAAAAGTTGCCCGAAAGTGAAAGTGAAATCAGTCAGTCTGGGTCGTTACTCGTCGGATCTCGTCGACAGCTGAGTTGCAAACCGGTCTATCACGTGCCGAGCCCAAGCTGGCTCTCACGGGCACGTTCGCGCTGGTCTGGCACCAGATCCAGTCGGTCGTCGACATCGCCGAGCACGAGCAAGGCGTAGTATCGCAGATAGCTCTGGACCGGTACCTGCAGGACTGCGCCGATGACCGTCAGCAGTGTCAGCCCGATCACCGCGGCGACGATGACAAGTGCCAGTCCCGCGCCCGACGTGACCCCGATCCCTCCCACGATAATGATCGTTCCGAACACGACGGCGAGCGCGAGCGCGATCAGCCCCCCCGAGAAGACGAGGACGGTCGCAACCACGGCGGCGAGGACCAGTCCAAGCACATACTGCACGACCACAAAGACCACGAACTCGACGGGTTGGGCCCGTAACGCTTCCCAGACTCGCTTCCATCCCGAGAGAATCCCCCGGTCTTCCTGTATCATCGCGGGGACGACGAAGTAGGTCGTCAGACTGCTGATCACCGTCGTCGTAAGAACAACCAGCGCACCCGCGGTCCCAGCGTACACGAGCGCACGGATAAGCGAGTCGGCAATCCCGAGTTCTAGGGCAAGCACCGCTATTAGGGCGACAAACGCCGTCGAGAGCAGACCGAGCGCGATCCGGAACGCGAGCAGGGAAAGGCCCTGTTTCCAGCGTCGTGATGTGTACTGCCTGATCGTTACGTCGCCGCTCCGGAGCGACTCGACGAAGACGAACTCGGCGATTGACGCGATTGCCGCAAACACGATGGCGATCAGTCCGAGGACCGCGGCTGCGATGAGCAGCGCCAGCAACAGCTCTTCGGGGATCGCGCCGAGCCCGGTATCCGCAACACCCGCTTCGGCGAACAGTTCTTCCATCGTGACCTCATCGGCAGTCGGCCCGCTGTAGGTCGGGTCGAGCGTCGGAGGGACCGGTGGGACGTTCGCCGAGAGGCTGATTCCCCCGCCGCTGAGCACGAAGACGACGACCGAGAGTTTGAGGATTCGACCGGGCGAAAACGGCGTCATAAACTCCCGTGTGAGATCGATCGCGTCGCCGACGGAACTGACCGCAGAGAGACTCATAGGAAAACCTTACAGATCCAGCCTAAAATACGCTGTCGGAGACTGCTTGCTTCGTGGGTCGCTCACTCCCCGCGGCGAATATCGTCGACGCGGGTCGCCTACTCCCCGCGACGAATATCGTCGACGCGCATCAACGGATACCCATCCTCCATCGCCATGCTCGTGATTACCTCGCTGTCCTCGTACTCGATGACGATTTCGACCTCCATGAACTCGCCCGTCAACTCGGTGTAGCCGTGGTCGATCGCATCGTCAAGCGCTGATTCGAGAATGTCGACCGTGACCGTGCTGGCGTGGGGCTGGTTCTCGATCGATTCCTCCATCGCGCGTTCGAGGCTGGCCGCGCTCTCGGGACGCACCGGCGTCCCGGCGAACTGGTGATACAGCGTGCCGAACTTGATCCCGGCCTCGAAACACGCCCGTTCTCCGACGGTCGGCTCCATACACCCACTCACGACGGGGGAGACTAAAACGTCCCGAACACACCGAGTAGGGCCTGTGACAGTCGACTCGGTGCTCGGAAGAAATCGCATGGTACTTGACCCCGCTAGACTACTGGGCAAACGAATGGACGACCCCGTACTACTCACCGGCGCGACCGGACGGGTCGGTACTGCGATCCTCGACGGCATCGGCGACGACTACGAGTGGCGCTGTCTCGCACGAAGCCCACCCGAGGACGACCTCCCCGGCGAGTTCGTTGCCGCGGATATCACCGACGAAGACGCAATGAACGACGCGATGGAGGGTATCGGCGCAGTTATCCACCTTGCTGGCGATCCCCGCCCCGAAGCCCCGTGGAGTAGCGTGCTGGAAAACAACATCGACGGCACAAAAACGATTCTGCAGGCGGCTGTCGACGAGGGTGTCGAGAAGTTCGTCTTCGCGTCCTCGAACCACGCTGTCGGCGCGTTCGAGACCGACGAGCGTACACCCGAGATGTACCGGACACACGACGAGTTCCGACTCGATGGCACCGAGCTCCCGCGGCCCGGAAACTTCTACGGTGTCAGCAAGGCAGCAGGCGAGACGCTCTGTCGATATTACCACGACCATTACGATCTCGACGTCGTCTGCCTGCGGATCGGCAACCTCACGAAGAACCACCCACCGATCGACTACGAACGTGGACAGGCCATGTGGCTTTCCCATCGCGACTGTGCCCATCTCGCCGAGCGCTCGCTCGAAGCCGACTACGACTACGAGATCCTCTATGGGATCTCGGACAACGATCGGAAGTACTACTCTCTGGAGCCCGCAAAGGAAGCGATCGGCTACGAACCACGGGACAACTCCGCGCAGTTCGACGGGAAAGAGCGCGTCGATTGACCTCCGCTCCCGGCATCGGATTCGGAGTGACCGTGCTTTCTGACTCCACAACCAGCGGTCCGGAGAGGAGCCCTTCAAGCGTGATGTGGCCCGAGTCCCGAGATCATCCGTTTACGTACTGCATCGCGGTCGAACCGCACAGTGTCCGGACCCGGTTAGGTTGCTAGCTGGAACGTGAGCTGAATCATGATCGCGTCGTCGTACTCGAACTCCGTCCCTCGACCGTCCATCGTATCACGCTGTTGCCGTGTCGACAGGGTATCGACTGCAGGAAACAGATCGTGACAGGTCTCCTCGAACTCGTCGACGAGAGTCAGAGTTCGGTCGGTCTCCTCGAACACCTCGGAGACCCACTCCTGCTTTGTCTCCTGAATACGTGCCGTATCGACCTGTCCAAAGGCGTCCTCGAATGCTGTGCGTAGCTCCTCGATAGTCTGCTCGTTCCAGTTCGTCTCGTCCGGCACGTCAGCGTCGTCGGGAAGGATGACGTGGAGGCGACAGCGTGTCATACGATGGAGTTGCTGTCGGCCGGGGGTATACCTGACGGAGCTACCGTTATTCGAACAGCCCATCGACGTCCCGCTCTCGTCCGCGACGACGGTCGACGTGCCCTTGCAGACGCTGATAGACGATCCCTCTGTTCTCGTGGTCGCCGACGAAATCGAGCACGAGCGTCAGGAAGGTAGTCTCCGCCGTGTCGAGCTCTTCCCGGGCATAGCTCACGGCATCGTCCACGACCGCCTCGTCCCAGTGCTCCCTGGCGTCGGCCAGCACGGACGCCGCGACGAACGCCGCATCGATGTCGAGCTCAGCCAGCTCGAGTGTCACGCCCTCGTAGCTGAGTCGGGGTGGTGCCTGTCGTTCGATCAGCGCGGGATCCTCCGCGAGCGTGGCGAGGTACGTTCGGATCTCGGTGAGGACGACACCGCGATAGGGATCGGACAGCCCGTCGAGATAGTCCAGTGCGCTTTCCGCGAGTCCCGTCGCGCCGGACCAGTTTCGTTCGGTCGCGTGGTAGATCGCCGCAGTGAACTGGATGAGCCCGTGGAGGAACCGCTCGTCGTCGGTGCTGTCGTCCAGTTCGAGCCAGCGCTCCTCCCACGCATCGTGGGCGGCGTGGTACTCGCCGTGGTTGTAGATCGCGATCCCGGCACGTAACTCCGCGTCCATATGGACGAGTAGATGCGGAGCGGTGTAAACGTCCCGCAGCGGGCCACGCCGAATAAGCGGGATTTTTAATCCGGGACTGCATCCGACCCGTGTATGCGCGTCGCGATGGTTACGTTGGAGACAGTCCACCAGCGCGACGCAGCGTTACAGCGGCGTCTCCACCGGCTCGCACAGACGCTAATCGGGCGCGGTCACGACGTTCACGTCTTCTGTGCACAGTGGTGGGACAAGAAGATCGACACCTTCGTGCGCGAGGAGATCACGTATCACGGGGTCGTCCGGTCGGTCGAGTCGACGCGTGGCTTCCTGCTGGGGTTACCGCTCGCGATCAACAGCTGTGATCCCGACGTGGTCCATGCTGGGGCAGCGTATTCCCCGGCAGTTGCTGCCGCGAGCGTCGGGGCAACGCTTGCCCGCGTTCCGTTGCTCACCGACTGGTACGATCCGACGGTCGGCGACGGATTTCTTGCCCGCCGTGGGCTGTCAGCGTCCGACCGAATCGTCACGCCGTCGCGACTCGTTCGCACCCGGCTACGCGAGCAGGGTGCAGACGCCGACCGGACGGGAGTCGTCCCGAACAGCGTCGACTTCGATCTGATCCGCGAGACCGAGCCTGCCGACGAACGCCATATCGTCTACGCACGGGATCTCGATGCGGGCGCGAACCTCGAAAGCCTGCTGCTCGGGCTGGCCGAACTCCGCGAGTTCGACTGGTCGGCGACGGTGATCGGGGACGGTCCACGTCGCGACGAGTACGAGCAGCAGGCTCGCGACCTGCGGATCGACGACCGGATCTCCTTCGCTGGGGCGCTCTCTCGGGAGGAGCGGGTCGCCATCTACCGGAACGCACACGTCTTCGTCCAGACGGCGCGGCAGTGTCGCTTCCCGACCGAACTGCTGTGGGGACTGGCCTGTGGCTGTGTCGGTATCGTCGAGTATCACGTCGATTCGAGTGCTCACGAACTCGTTGAGGGGCGCGAACGCGGGTTCCGGACCACCTCGGAGAGCGAACTCGCCGACGCCATCCGGGAGGCTGGCGGAATGGAGTCACGAACGATCGACGAGGAGTTCACGGGCTTCGATCGCGGGACAGTCGTGGAACAGTATCTGGACCTGTACCGGGAGCTTCGGAAGCAGTACGGCATTCTACGCTGAACAGCCACACGACCACCTCGTTCGCGCGGAGAAGGAGTTGAACGAACAGTATGGACCACCTCGAAAGCTCACGCCGCACCGTTCAATCCGTAGCTGAACACCGCCCTTCCGAATGACACAAAATATAAACCCGACCAAGGAATATAAGGTATTATGATGCCAGACTGCCCGCGGTGTGGAACGCGGATGAGTATGGACGACGAGACCACGAAACTCGTCGAATATCGCTGTACGGTCTGTCACACGCGCGAGGTAGAACACAGAACGGGCAGCCAGTCGCTCCGCCAGGGCAGTCCGGACGTCGCCTGATCAACTATTCTTCCGGTGTGTATCCAGCGCTTCGTCGAGCGTTAGCTCCCCCGACGCGACGCGTCGTGCCAGCGCCTCGTCGATCGTCCGGTTCTGTTCGGAGCGCTCGCGCGAGCGGTTCTTGATCACCTGTAGCTCCCCTTCTGTCGGCTCGAACTCCCGGTCGTCGATCCGCTCGCCCTCGATCCGGGCGATGTTTACTGCGGCGAGCACGTCGCCCATTCCTCGCGCACCGGTTCCAACGTACGGCGTCGTTCCCGTTTCATCGACCAGTTCCACGGATACGTCGAGTTCGTCGACGATCCGGGCGGCCTCGATACGGGCACCGTCGCCGATTCGGACGATCGGGTCAGTCACACCCTCGATCTCCTCCCGAACCGTCTCGGCAGCCTCACTCAGTGGGACGTGATATGCACTTACGACGATCTCCCCTGCGAGGACGGCGATTCCCGGCTCGATGCCGGGATCGATTCCGACAACCAGTCGACCTCCTGCGTCTCGTAACAGGGCCAGCGCCGCCTCGACTGTGCGGCGTGGCTCTCCGGGCGTCGCCGTCACCGTCTCGCATCCGGGGTCGATGCTGTCTACGGTTTCGGCGTCCGTGATGACAACCGCTGCGGTCTCGGGCAGGTCGTCGGCCGGCTCGACGGTCGTAAAATCGACGTTCCGGTCGCGAAGCTCGTTGACGACGCCGTGGTACACCTCGAAATCGCTCGTTGCGACGACAATCACTGGTCGATCGTTCGCTCTCCCCCGAGTTAACTGTCACGTCGCACGGACCGGGAGCTTTTTGCGGAAACCGGCGAAAGGATCGAGTGTGAACGCAGGTACGCCGATCCCGACGGGCTGTGAGTCGGTCGACGAGTTGCTCGGCGGCGGCTTCGAGCGCGGCACCGTCACACAGCTGTACGGCCAGCCCGCGGCTGGCAAGACGAATCTAGCCCTCGCCGCCGCGGTCGAAGTCGCCGCAAGCGGTAAGCTGGCAGTCTACATCGACACGGAAGGGCTGTCGGTGGACCGGTTCCAGCAGGTGCTGTCGGGCCGGGTCGACGACGAGCGCATCGAGGAGGTCGCCTCGAACGTCGTCATCGAGAGCGCTTACGACTTCGAGGAACAACAGACCGCCGTCCGGGACGCCGCGGAGTTTGCCGACCGGGCCGACCTGATCGCCCTCGACAGCGCAACCGGCTTCTACCGGCTCGAACGCGACGAGGCCGACGAGGGGGACACGCTCCGACAGGTCGCCAAACAGGTGACGCATCTGCTCTCCCTGGCACGAAAGCACGACCTTGCAGTGATCGTTACGAATCAGGTGTTCGCCGACCCCGACAGCGATCAGACGCGAGCACTGGGCGGGAACACGTTAGAACACTGGACGGGGACGGTACTCAGACTGGATCGCTACAGGGGCGGAAACAGACGTGCCACGCTAGAAAAACATCGTGCGAAGGCCGCTGGCGAGACGGCTCAGTTCCGAATCAGCGAATCCGGGCTGGAATCGGCGGACGGACGGACGCCCTAGCTCACATCTCGCCGAGTTTTCGGAGCACCTGTCCCTTGTACTCCTCGTCGCTGATAACGCCTTTCAGTTCGAGGACGTTCCGTTCTAGCTTGTCACTGGCGACGCGAAATGCGTTATCCGCGCCGTAACCCTCGCCAGTGCCGGCGACCTGCCCCTTGTTGGTCCGGAGGCGGATCTGACACTGGATCAACGGGGTGCCGCGCAGTTTCTCCTTGTGTTTGTGAAAGCGGACGTGTGCATGCTGTACCTGCATCTTCCGGTACTTGTCGGCGATCTGCTGGATCTGTTCGCGGATGTCCTCACGAGTGATCGTATCGAGCAACCGGATGTTCGTGATCTGGACGTCGAGCCGCTCCTCCTCGGTGTAGGACAGGGCTCGTAGAACGTCAGTTTTGGTCAGGATGCCCTGGACGAGCCGATCGTCCTCTTCCGGCGTCACGACCAGTCCGCCGTAGTCGTGGTCGAGCATCGTCCGTACGGCTTCCTCGACCGATGCAGTGGTCGTCGTCGTCGTCACCGGGCTGTTCATCGCGTCGTAGACGGGCATGTCGAGCACGCGCTCGACGTCACCTTTCCGATCGCCGGTGGTCTGTTTGTGCATCCGACGGATCGCGATGTCACTGATGTCGTGGGTCGTGATGACCCCCGACAGGTGGCCGTTTTCGTTGACGACCGGGAGCCGGGAGATGCCGTTCTCGCGCAGGTAGTTGATCGCCTTTCCGACACCTGCGGTCTCCTCGATCGAAATCACGTTGTCCGTGTAGATCTGCTCGACGGTCAGCGCGTCGAGATTGTCGAGAACGGCCGTGAGAATTGCGTCGGCCGTGATGATGCCGTAGCGCTGCTCGCCCTCGAACACCGGAGCGACCTTGGTACCGCCCTCGACCAGCTGGCGGGCGACGTCCCGGATCCCTTCCGTTCGATCGATCTTCGGAGCCGGATCGTTTCGGCTGGGCTTGATCAGCGCCCCCGCCTTCGCGTCATCTTCAACGTGAGACTGGAGCACATCCTGCTCCGCGAGCACACCGGCGTACTCGCCATCGCGCGTGACAATGATCCCTTTCGGGTTCTCCTCGTCGAACAGCGAGCGCACCTTCCCGAGTCTCGTCCCAACATCGACTTCGACGTACTCCTGTGACGCGATATCAGAAATATCCATAGTACTCACGCTTGGGACTTTGCTGGCTGACCTATTTAATGTACCGGCAATTGTTAACATATGAAAATTAACGAAAGTTGACACGGCGAAGCTCCGGCAATCGGCGATCGCCTGGAACCAGCGAGGCCGGGGAAAACGAGCGGACAGAGTGGTAGCGTGGCGTCTAGACGCCGCGGTGCTGGAGCTGTTCGTCTTCGGGCAGGTCGGCGTTCGCGTCGCCGCGCATGCCCGAGCCGATATCCTTGCTGATCTCCGCGAGGGCGTCGGGGTCATCCCAGTTGTTGACGGCCTCGACGATGGCCTCGCCCATCTCCTCGGGGTCTTCCGCGCCGAAGATCCCCGAGCCGACGAAGATGCCGTCGCAGCCGTGGTGCATCATCAGTGCGGCGTCGGCGGGCGTTGCGATGCCGCCTGCCGCGAAGTTGACGACCGGCAGTCGGCCCTGCTCTGCGGTCTCGTGGACCAGATCGATCGGTGCCTCGTTCGCGCGGGCCCACTCCTCGCGTTCCTCGTGGTTCATACCCGTGAGCTTGCGGATCGCGCTCTTGATGTTGCGCTGGTGGTGGACCGCCTGGTTGACGTCACCGGTCCCGGCTTCGCCTTTCGTGCGGATCATCGCTGCGCCCTCGTTGATCCGGCGGAGCGCCTCACCGAGATTGCGGGCACCACAGACAAAAGGCGAGGTGAACTCACGCTTGTCGATGTGGAAGCGGTCGTCGGCGGGCGTGAGTACCTCGGACTCGTCGATCATATCCACGCCGAGCGATTCGAGGATCTGGGCTTCTGCGGTGTGGCCGATCCGGGACTTGCCCATCACCGGGATCGACACCTCGTCGATGATCGCCTCGACGTCGACCGGATCGGGCATCCGGGCGACGCCGCCGCGCTTGCGGATGTCGGCCGGAACGGCCTCGAGCGCCATCACTGCCACCGCACCGACGTCCTCCGCGATCCGCGCTTGCTCCCGGTTGACGACATCCATGATGACACCGCCTTTCTGCATGCGAGCGAACCCGCGTTTCACGAGTTCGGTTCCGCGTTTGAGCTCCTCTAGATCGGTAGCTTCTGGCATGGATTCGGGTTAGGACTGGGGACACTTAACCCGTTCCTTTGGGGGAGTCTCGGCGGTCCAAAATCGCGGTATCAACGGCGTGTATCGGCGGATCGAGTCATTCCGGATCGGCGTCCGAGACGCGGTGTCGTCGACAGATCTTTCGACCGGCAGCCTGATGTCAGCACATGGGCTGGAACGTCGAGTTCGACGACGGGGACGCAGTCTCACTGGTTCACGACGAGGAGTTCCTGCTGTACGCACGCCGCGGACAGGAACGTGACGGGCACACCGAGTGGACGGTCGAGATTACCGATACAGCCACTGGCGAAGAGATCGAGCGCGAGACGTACGAGATCTCGAACCGTCAGCATCTCCAGTCAGTACTTGACAGGTATACTGACGTGTATCCGCCGCAGTGAGTCGATTGTACAGGTAGTGACAGTACTATTGTTGCCTCGGTGAAAGCGTCACTATAAGCACGTTTCCGTCATCGTACCCGAAATCGAGATCGCCGTGGAGCTTGCGTACACACCAGTAGACGATCCAGAGCCCGATCCCCTGGCCGTGCTGAAGCGGTGTTTCCTCGCCCGCACGAAGCGTTTCGATCTCCTGGACTGGAATCCGATGGTTGTTGTCACGGATTTCGAAGCATACGCCGCCTTCTGGCTCCGACGCCTCCGAAACGACGATGCGTACCACCGGGTCGGCTGATTCCGAATGAACGACTGCGTTCTCGACGAGATTGTTGAGGAGCGTCGACAGTATCACTGGATCGGTGTGAAGGCGAAGATCCGCTGACGTGACTGTCCGTGTGATAGTCGCCTCAGTGTGGTTATCGGAATACGTCTGCACGATTTCGTCGACGATGTCCACAACGAGGAGTGTCTCGGATTGAATCACCCGATCCTGAATATCCTCGAAGCTGCGAACCTTCTCGGCGATCGAGTGAAGACGATCGCTTGCAGCGACGATAGTGCCAGCCTGCGTCGACTGCTGGGGATCGGCCAGATCGGCTTCCAGTAGCTCCGCGTACCCGCTGATGACCGTCGTTTCGTTTCGCAAATTGTGTCTGAGGATTCGATTGAGTACCGCGAGTCGCTGTCTGCGCTGTCGTTCTTTGGTCACGTCATACAGCACGATCATACTCCCGACCGAGTCGCTGCCAGGGTCAGTCAGTTGTGTATACGAGACCGCAAATGTCATGCCACCGTTCATATCGAGCGTAATCTCGCCGGTTTCACGAAGTGTCTCCAGCCGGACGCCAAGGACACTCTCCAGGGAAACCGGGAGCGACGTCGACCGCGTAGTCGGAAAGACGTCTTCTGTCCGGTCGTTCACCCGGACGACCTGTTGTTCGGTATCGAGGACGAATACGGGATCGGATAGCGAATCCAGACCGGTTCGTTCCGCCATCCGCTGTGTCGCCGGATTCGTCTCGAACATATGCGTCCCGACAAACGCGTACGCATCGAGAGCGACGTGAATGAGCATTAGCGGTGCTGTAAGGTGCAGTTGTGGGACTGGTCCAACTTCGAACAGCCATAGTAACACACCGACCGTCGGTGGGACCGTACTCAGGATGACCGCCGTGGCTTCACGTCGATACAGCGGGCCATAACTCAAAATCGCACCGATCAGCAACAGCGACCCGACGGCCGCAGTCCCGATGGAAAACAGGAGCGCGAAGATCCCCCATGGCTGCACCGTGTACGTCGCAGTTGCCAGTCCGAGCACCGGATCGAGCTGAAAATCGGTCCAGACGAGGCCATGAACCGAATTTGTCACCGCAAGTCCAACCGTGAGAAGTGGGACGCCGGCGACGATTCCGAACAGCGGCGTCCGGATAAGGTCTCCACGCCCAGTGTAATCGAGGCCGAACGCAAGAAAGAACGGACCCATAAAACACACGCAGAGGAACGCGACTGCGCCGAGCGTGGCCCGTATCATCGGCTCGAAAACGAGCAAGGCGAGGCCATACGAGAGGCAGAACACGGCAACTGACGCCATGTTCCCCATGAACCAACCTGCGCCTGACCGATCCCGTTTGTGGTAGAGATACTGCAACAGATACAGCGCACCCCCCGAGGCTGCTATCGAGGCGATAACGATTCCAACACCCAGCGCCTCCGGCGTCATCGTCTCTGTACATTTCAAAAAGCATCGACTATAAGCTTGTGGAGTATTTTCCGCCGAACAGTTGTACGCAGAGCGGCGACACACTGTAGCCGAAAAATGAGTAGTGATCCCAACTATCCCGCCGGAACCGCTATCGTTTTTAACCAATCGCGTGTCGTACACGACGATGCCAGAGCTTCCGGACCGCGATCCGTTGCCGCGCTGGCTTGCGCCAGTGCCCCGCGCCGTCGAGGACCTCGGGCTACGACTGGTCTGGGTCGTCGTCGCGATCAACCTCGTGGGGACCGCCTTCGGCTTCTGGTTTTACGCCTTCGAGACGGGGCAGTTGCTCGACACGCCGCTGGTCATGTGGCCGTGGGTGCCCGACAGCCCGCTTGCCACGCTCTTTGCGGCGGCCGCGTTCGCCAGCTGGGCTCGGGGGAACCCTCGGGAGTGGCTCACCGCGCTGGCCTTTTTCGGGAACATCATTCTCGGCCTGTGGACGCCCTACACCATTCTGGTCTTCTGGGAGGTCTACCTCGCCGGGCCTACGCCGGCCCTTTATGCCTTTATGTTCTTTAGCCACCTTGCGATGGTCGTCCAGGCGCTGGTGCTCCACCGGATCAGCGAGTTCCCGCCGTGGGCCGTCGGCGTCGCCGTTCTCTGGTACGGCTTCGATTTCATCGTCGACTTCCTCGTCCCCATCGTCGGCGAGCCACACCACACCGTCCTGCCGGTCCCACGCGATACAGACGTCTGGCTCGGTGCAACCGCGCTCGACGTCACCGCTGCGGGGACGTTCGCGTTTACCCTGCTGTCAGCGTATCTGGCGCTTGCGATCCGTTCGAAGAAACTCGAGGCGAGGCTCGATTAACGTTTCAGGATCGCAAAGGCAAGTGGCGCGGACGCCACGAAGGAGATGATCGCCAGCAGGCCGAACAGGAAGAAGACGACCGTGTTCATCACAACGATGACGCCCAGTGCGATCGCCTTCTGCTTGATTGACATCATATATTCGGGAAATAATTGGAGATATATTAATCCAGGCATTTCGAAAGACAAAACGCGAATCAGTGCCAGTACCGCCATCGAGGACGCAGGATCGTTCCAGCACGGTTAAGTCGGTACTCGAACAGGTCGTAGCCATGGTCGAAGACACCCTCCCCGACCCGGACGACCGCACGGTGCAGGCGATCACTGCCGCCGGGATCGTCCTCGTCACCGTCGGAACCGTCCTCGACATCGGCGGGATCGGGACCATCGTCCTCGCGTTCGGTCTCGCACTCTCACTTGCTGGAGTCGTGTATCTCGCGACGCCGGGCAACCGGACCAGACGCTACGGCTTCGCAGTTGCCGCACTAGTTGCCGGACAGCTCGCTCTGTTCGGCGGAACTGTCGGTCTCGTCGGGATCGGTGGACTGCTCGCCGTCGGCGCAGCAGTCGCGTGGCTGAGTCTGCAGGAGGCCTAGTTGTCGACCACGACGACGAGGTCGTCGGCCTCGACCATCTCGCCCTCGCCCGCGTAGGTTCGCTCTTCGCGGACCTCGAACAGATCAGCGTCGAGTTCCTCGCCCGCGAGTTGTAGTGTCCCATCCGTGAGTTCGTACTCCCCGCTTTCGAGCGCGGCGTCGAACTCGCCGACCTTGCCGCCGAACTTCGGCCCGACCTGCGAATAGTCGAGGCTGATCTCATCGATCTCGGTCGTCACGTCGGGGGCCGCCTCGAACGCGTCCAGTTCGCCGACGTGCATGACCTCGCTGATCGCGCTCTCGAAGCCGTCGATGGAGCCATACACCTCGACGCGGTCGAGTTCGGCGTTCAGGGGAAGCTGGTGTTCGCTCTTGTACCGCCGCAGCGCGCCGATCACCGCAGTCGCCGTCTCGCCCGCCGCGAGATCTGCCTCGTGGTCAGTCGTCGTCGGCCAGTCTGTGGTGTGGATGCTTTCGCCCTCGGCGTACACTGACTGCCAGATCTCCTCGGTGATGTGCGGTAGCAGCGGCGCGAACAGGGTGAGGAATCGTCGGTGGGCCGTCCGCAGGGCGTAGGCTGTTGACGGGTCGTCGGTTTCATTGAGTCGCTGTTTCGCGATTTCGAGGTAGTCGTCACAGAACGTGTTCCAGAAGAAGCCCCGAAGCTGGTTGCGAGCCTTCGAGAACTCGTAGTTTTCGAGCTTCTCGGTGACCTCCTCGATGACTGCGTTCTGTTTCGCCAGCAGCCACTCGTCGATGGCCGCGAGTTCGTCCGGTTCCGTGGGCTGGGTCTCCTCGACGAGGTGGTCGACGAGCTTCGAGGCGTTCCAGAGCTTCCGGAGTAGCTTCTCGCCAGTCACGAGGTCCTGCTCTTTGAACGGGAAGTCGTCGCCGATCGAGGTGCCGGCAGCCCAGTAGCGGGCGGCGTCGACCGGGAACTGCTCCAGGACCTCCTCGGGCCGGACGACGTTCCCTTTCGATTTGGACATCGCCTCACGGTTCTCGTCCAGCACCATCCCGTTGATCATCGTCGCGTCGAAGGGGACCTCGCCCGTGTGCTCGTAGCACTTGACGATGGTGTGGAACAGCCAGAACGAGATGATATCGTGGCCCTGGGGGCGCAGATCGAACGGATAGAGCTGTGGCCGGTCCATCGTGAACTCCTCGGCCTCGGCATCCCAGTCCCAGCCGGCGTTGATCAGCGGCGTCAGCGAGGAGGTCGCCCACGTGTCGAAGACGTCCTCCTCGGGTCGCAGGTTCTCGCTCCCGCACTCGTGGCAGGCATCGACCGGCGGATCGTCGGAAAGCGGGTCGACCGGGAGATCCTCGCGGTCGGCGACGATCGTCTCGCCGCAGTCCTCACAGTACCAGACCGGGATCGGAATGCCCGAGTCGCGCTGGCGGGAGATACACCAGTCCCATTCGAGTCCCTCGATCCAGTGTTTGTACCGGGTGAACATCTTCTCGGGGTACCAGTCCATCTCCCGGCCCGCCTGCAGGTACTCGTCTTTCTTGTCGAGCATCTTCACGTACCACTGCTCGGTGACGAGGAACTCGACGTCGGTCTCACAGCGCTCGTGGACGTTGACGTCGTGGCTGATCGCGCGGCGGTCCTGCAGGTATCCTTCGTCGTCCAGATCCTCGACGATTTCCTCGCGGGCCACGTGAGTCGAGAGACCCTCGTACTCGCCCGCGAGGTCGGTCATCGTCCCCGACTCGTCGATGGCCACTCGTAGGGGGAGGTCGTGGGCCTGATACCACTCGATGTCGGTCTGGTCGCCGAACGTACAGGACATCACGACGCCGGTTCCTTTCTCCATGTCGACGCGCTCGTCCGCGATGATCGGCACCTCGTGATCGAAGATCGGGACGCGGGCGGTGTCGCCGACGAGGTGTTCGTTGTCCTCGTCGTCGGGGTGGACAAACATCGCGACACACGCGGGCAGCAGTTCGGGGCGAGTCGTCGCGATGACGATATCCTCGCCAGTCTCGGTGTGGGTGAAGGCGATGTCGTTGTAGTGTGAATCCCGTTCGGCACCCTCCATCTCGACCTGCGAGATCGCGGTCTCGCAGTCGGGACACCAGATCGCCGGCGCTTTCTGGCGGTACTCCCGGCCCTGCTCGTACAGGTCGATAAAGGACAACTGGGAGATGCGCTGGACGCGCGGCTCGATCGTCTTGTAGGTGTTGTCCCAGTCGACGGAGACGGCCAGCGACTGGACGTCCCTGGTGAAGGCGTCCTCGTACTGCTGACAGATGTCGCGGCATTTCTCCTGGAAGACGTGGCGCTCGAAGTCCTGATGGCGAATGTCGAGTTCGCGTTCGGTCAGGCGCTCCGAGGCGATGCCGTTGTCGTCGTAGCCAAAGGGGAAAAACGTCGTCTCCTCGTGCATCCGGCGGAAGCGCGCGACGAAGTCCTGCAGGGTGAACTGATAGAGATGGCCCATGTGGAGATCGCCCGACACCGTCGGCGGCGGCGTGTCGATCGAGAACAGGGTGTTCGGGTCGGTGACGGACTCGTCGTACTTGTTGACACCCTGCTCGATCCAGTACTGCTGCCAGGACGGCTCGATCTCGCTGGGGTCGTAGCTGCCGTCGAGGCCGTCGCTGTCGTCGGGCGTATCGGCACCCGCATCGCTCGCGTCGTCGGCACTCATGCTCTCACCGCCCGGATCGGGCGACGTCGATACTGCGTCGTTGGCTGTTCGTTGTGATCGTACATACTGGTCGTTGTTCGCTGAATACTGGTCGGGCACAATACATCCGTCGAAACGGGGTGGGTGAGATGGGGCTAGAGGGCCCCTACGAAAACGTCGTCGCGACCGGCGGACGGACCGGAACCGTGCATATCTGCAATAGAACAGGGATCTTGTTATTTATTTCGGATCTGCAGGCGTCGATCCCACATCGAGTGCCCGTATCAAAAAGTATAGAGTAAGCGAGACCCAGTATGTGATATGACCGCAGTGTCCCCAGACAGTTCCAGCTTCCTCCAATCGTATCACGTGTGGGCCTCCACTGATCCAGACCGCCCTCGCTCCTCAGACGCATGAGCGGCCGGATCGTTGATCGGTACGCCGACGTGCTCGTCGAACACAGCAAGCTCGTCGTGCTGATCTTGCTCGTCGCCACGGCGCTTGTGGCTGCAGGAGCAGTTCTCGATGACACGGAAGACGGCCAGATCGGACAGTTCGAAACCGACGGGGAAGAACAGCAGGCCCTCGACGAGATCGACGCCACCTACGGCACCGACGATGGGGTCGTGACGCAGATCGTCGTGCGCGACGAGGACGGTGACGTACTCACCCGCGAGTCGTTACTCGACGGACTCGAACTCCAGCAGGCGATCCGTGAAGACGATGAGATCAACGCAACGCTCCACACAGACGATCCGATCGGCGGCGTCGAGAACGTCGTTGGGACGGCAGCATACTTCCAGCAACAGGCCGAGCAAGGCGAACAGCCCTCGGGTGAACCGACGCTCGACGAACAGATCGAGGCGCTCGAAGCGGTCGACGAGGAAGCGGTCGACGACCTGCTTGCAGATGTTCTGGATCCCGACGCCGACACGCCTGGTCCGGACGCCACGGCGTTCCTCCCGACAAGCTACGATCCGGGCGAGACGACTGCAGACGCCCGTCTCACGTTCGTCTTCCACGCCCCCGCCGACAGCGTTGAGGGTGGCGAGGATGCCGTGGGGGCGGCCCAGCTCACCATCGATGGGCTGGTCGACGAGCGCTTCGAAGACGCATTCGCCTTCGGCGGCGGGATCACCGACGACGCCTCGACGCGCGCGGTCGGTGACAGCTTCGCCATCATCACGCCGGTCGCGCTGGTGCTTGTTCTCGGCGTGCTCGGCTTCGCGTATCGAGACGTCGTCGACGTCCTGCTCGGCGTGTTCGGTATTGCGACCGTGATGGCGTGGCTCGCCGGCATCCAGGGCTGGCTCTCGATCCCGTCGAGTCAGCTGTTGATCGCCGTGCCCTTCCTCGTGATCGGGCTGAGTATCGACTACTCCCTGCACGTCGTGATGCGCTATCGCGAGGCCAAGGAAGGGCGGTTACGTGATGACGGGCCGGATGCAACGGTTCCGCGCGAGCCGACGACTGCGATGCGACTGGGCGTCGCGAGCGTCATCCTCGCACTGGCAGCCGCAACCTTTTCGACCGGGATCGGCTTTCTCTCGAACTACGTCAGCCCACTCGCTGCGATCCAGGACTTTGCCCTTCTGAGCGCGGGCGGGATCCTCGCCACGCTGATCGTGTTCGGCGCGCTCGTCCCGGCGACAAAACTCGAAGTCGAGCGCCTGCTGGCACGACGCGGGCGGGAGCGACGCAACCGCGCCGTCGGCGTCGAAGCGGGGCCGATCAACCGCGCGCTGTCGGGGGTCGTCTCGCTCGTCCAGCGCCGTCCGGTGGCGATTCTCGTCATCGCACTCTTGCTCGCGTCGGCAGGCGCGTACGGCGCGACCGGTATCGATACGGAGTTCAACGAGGCCGATTTCCTGCCCGAAGATCCGCCCGACTGGATCAAATCCCTTCCCGGGCCGCTCGCTCCGGGCGACTACGACGTCCGCGAGAACGCGGCCTACCTCGGCGACAACTTCCGCCAGCAAGGGGACGGAACGGAAACACAGATACTCGTCAGGGGAGCGGTGACCGATCCTGACGCGCTGGTGGCGATGGACGAGGCCAGTGCCCCACCTGCAGAGGGAAGCACGATCGTCACACGGCCGGGCGGGAACGCAGCGGTCGACAGTCCAGCAACCGTGTTGCGCGATGTCGCCGCCGAGGAGGACGACCTTGCCGAGGCAATCGAGGAGCGCGACGAGACCGCCAACGGACTGCCAGACGAGGATGTCGCGTCGGTGTACGATCAGCTGTACGAGACGGCACCGGACCGCGCCGAAGACGTGCTCTACCGGACCGACGACGGCTACGAGAGCGCGCGCCTGCTCGTCGGTGTGCAGGGCGACGCCTCGGCCCAGTCGGTCGCAGAAGACACGCGCGGGCTGGCAGCGGGGGTCGAAGCCAGTGGATCGGTCACCGCCATCGCGACCGGCGGGCCGGTGATTACCGCAGTCCTGCAGGACGCCCTGCTGGAGACGCTGGTACAGGCCTTTGCCGTAACGCTGGTCGTCATCATGGCATTCCTGTCCGTGCTGTACTGGACTCGCCACGGCGCGCCGGACCTTGCAGTCGTGACGATCACGCCGGTACTGGTTGCGCTCGCGTGGCTGCTGGGAACGATGGCCGCGCTCGACATCCCGTTTAACAGCGAGACGGCGGTCATCACAAGCCTCGCAATCGGGCTCGGCGTCGACTACAGCATCCACCTGAGCGAACGGATTCAGGACGAGTTGCTCGACAGCGAGGACGAGTCGCTGGGCGAGGCGCTTTCACGAGCGGTCGCCGGGACCGGCGGCGCGTTACTCGGGAGTGCGGCGACGACCGCGGCGGGCTTTGGCGTCCTCGCGCTGGCGCTTGCGCCCCCACTCCGGCGATTCGGGCTCGTCACCGGTCTGAGCATCGTCTACGCCTTCATTGCCTGTGTGGTCCTGTTACCCGTACTGTTCGTGGTTCGCGAGCGTATCAAGGACTGGCGTGCAGATCGTCAGACCGGTCGCTGACCAGCCGGAACGACAACCGATTTGTCGGTTGCGGAACGTACACTCGCCTGATGGACTGGAGCAAAGTCGGCGCGTGGGTGGACGACCACGAGGAGCTGGTTCGGTCGGTGGTCGCCGTCACCTATATTATCGCCATCCTGCTGATCGGCGCGACACTGGTCGGGAATCCGACCAGCAACTACCCGATCATCTCCGATATCGCTGGACTCCTGCTGGTCTTTCACGCCTACCGCACCGGGAACATGGCCGCACTCGGGTCGACGATTCTGATCGTCGTCGCCGTCGGCGTCTGGTATCTCGTCGCGGCCCCGACGCTGCCCATCGTCGACGGCGGGGCGCTCGTTCCCACGGGCATCCCCTCGGAGGCCGCCCCACCAGTGACGCTCGCAGCCGTGCTGGCGATCGGATATGCCCTGACGCTCGCGGATATCCTCCCGCAGGTTGACAGGGTCATCACTGAACGAGTCCAGTAGTCGAGCCGGTGCTCCGGTCCCGGAACCGCTCACTCGCTGTCGTCAGAGTGTGCACGCACCCACAGTTCGCCGATCCGCGAGAGACGAGTTCGGTGGGACTTGCCCTGCGATTCCTGTTCGATGTACCCCTTGCCGCCGGGACCGAGCAGATCAACGTTGTAGATGACTTTCGAGCGGAAGCTATCGGTGTACTCCTCGTTGAGTTCGCGTGCGAGCGCCTCGGCAAGTTCGGAGACGCTCTCGAACTCGCCGTGTTCGCCCAGCGTAAAGAGAATCAGCTCCTCGAACGGCTTGACATTCGAGAAAGAGGCGACGGGCAGTTCGACAATGTGAGTTCCGTCGATCTCCTTTGCGCCGATAGTCGTCCCCCGCTCGTCGAACTCCGAAAGGAGGTCAGTTGCGCTGTCGAGTCGCTTGTCGATCTGGTCGTCGGGGACAGCTTCCTCGTTCTGTAAGGTCTCCAGCAGTTCGCGCTGTTTGCGGAGTTCTTTGGCGAGTTCGGTTTCCAGATACTTCTCGGGAGCCGTGTAGTAGGTGTGGATCTTGTCCCGGTCTTCCTGACGCTCGACCATGATCGAGTGTGCCGCTGTCGCGAAGGCAAAGGAAATGGTGCGGGGCATCGCGCTAATGTTGACCCAGACCTCGTTGCCCCGATCGAGTTCGGCGTTGATCAGGTCGAACGCCTGCTCGAAGGCAACGTCGTAGTCGTAGACGTCCTCGATGACGAACCGCTCGGTTTCCGCGCCGAGCAGGTTCTGGAAGTCCTTGTCGAGCTTCTGTGAGAGGTTCTGTGCGTACTCGACGTTCTCCTCGCTGCCGACTGCACCCTCAAGGAGGATCACCCGGTCGACGTCCTGTTGATCGCGGACTAGCGGTGCGATCAACCGGTCGTAGTCGAAGCCGACCGGCACGATGTGTGTCTGCATACGTGTATGCAGGCGTGGGACCTGTAAAAAGACACGAGTTTCCACTCGTTTGCCCCACGAAGCCGGGGTTTCGAGAATCGAACCAGAGACTACTACTTCCCGGGAAGTGTCGGTATAACTGGTTGCCGGCACGCAGACCGCTCGGACTTCGTACATCCATCTCCGGCGACCACCTGGACATCGACTGCCTCATCAGCCCGAGGGGCGAGAACGATCTGTTTCGCCTCTCGGCATTCAATCGTTCCGGCGAGTAGCGACACTTTCGATCCGTTCTTGGTGGTGGTTTCACTCCGTTACGGTCCGTGCGTCGCCTCGCTCGTCGAGCGATCCGGCCCCTTTCAGTCCACCCACAACACCTCATCCTCCCCAACCGATTCGCTCGCTCTGCTCGCTCATCCACCGGAAGACGAGTCTTCCGAGCCTTCGCTCGGTTCCCTCGCGAAGACCTCGCGCGACGCTGGCTCGTCATGGACGACTCGCCAGCACACGCCAACCGCACTCGGTGGATCGGAAACCAATACTTCAACTTTCGAAGCAAATAGCTACAGTTTCTATAGTGTATTACTACAGTATTCGAAGTAACGGTTGTAGCGCCCCAAAACGCAAAAAGGGGCCGAGGCTACTCCAGGAGGTTCTCGCCAGTCATCGCCCCGGGCTGGTCGATATCCATCAGGTCCAGCATCGTCGGCGCGAGGTCACACAGCGAGCCGTCCTCTCGTACCGATTTCCCGGCATCGTCGCCCTCGGAGCCGACGTAGATGAACGGGACGAGGTTGTAGGTGTGGGCAGTGTGTGGATCGTCTTCGGTGCCCATGTCGTCGGCGTTGCCGTGATCGGCGGTGATCAGGACCTCGGCACCATCCTCCTCCAGCGCGTCGGCGAGCCGGCCGAGCTGTTCGTCGACGGCTTCGACGGCCTCGATCGCGGCCTCGTAATCGCCCGTGTGGCCGACCATGTCGGGGTTGGCGTAGTTGAGCACCATCGCGTCCGGGTCGTCGCTGTCGAGGACGTCGATCGCGGTCTGGGTCACCTCGGGCGCGCTCATCTCTGGCTGGAGGTCATAGGTTGGCACGTCGGGGCTCTCGACGATCTCGCGGATCTCGCCGTCGAACTCGACTTCCCGCCCGCCGTTGAGGAAGTAGGTGACGTGGGCGTACTTCTCGGATTCGGCGAGCCGGAGCTGGGTTCGTCCGGAGTCGGCGAGCACCTCGCCGAGTACGTCCGCAGGCTGGGTCGGGGGGAACGCCACCGGGACGTCGAACGTCTTGTCGTACTGGGTCATCGTCGTGACCGTCACGTCCGGTGGGCTCGTCTCGAAGGCCCATTCGGGGCGGATATCCGCGAGCATGCGGGTGAGCTGGCGGGCACGATCCGAACGGAAGTTGAAAAAGACCACGCTGTCGCCGTCTTCCAGTGCCGCGCCGTCGTCGATGATCGTCGGCTCGACGAACTCGTCGGTCGTATCGCGCTCGTACGATTCGGTGACGGCCTCGACGGCCGACGTGGCGGTGTGGTCGCCGTCCCGGTTGACGATGGCGTCGTAGGCGCGTCTGGTGCGTTCCCAGTTCTGGTCCCGATCCATCGCGTAGTAGCGTCCGGTGACCGTCGCAACCTGCCCGGTGCCGTGCTCGTCGATCGTCGCCTCGAGGTCTTCGAGATACCCTTCGCCGCCGTGAGGGGCAGTGTCACGACCGTCCATGAATGCGTGTGTGGTCGCCTCGACGCCGTGCTCGGCGGCCATCTCGATCAGCGCGTGGAGATGTTCCTGTGAGGAGTGGACGCCGCCGTCGCTGACCAGCCCCATGAAGTGGACCCGACCGTCGTGTTCCTCGGCGTGATCGAACGCGGTCTGGATCGCGTCGTTCGTCTGGAAGCTTCCGTCCTCGATCGCGTCGTTGATCCGGGTGTACTCCTGGTAGACGACCCGGCCCGCGCCGATGTTGAGGTGGCCGACCTCGCTGTTGCCCATCTGTCCGTCCGGCAAGCCGACACGGCGTCCAGCCACCGTGAGCGTCCCGTACGCGCCGGTGTCGGCAAGCCGATCGAAGTTCGGCGTGTTCGCGGCTTTCACCGCGTCGCGGCGGTCGTGTTCGCCGATACCCCAGCCGTCGAGGATAATCAGTGCAGCGTCCATACCTGCACGGAGACGCTCGCCCTGTAACTACTCTTCGCTCTATCTTTAAACAGCGAGAGAATCCCGCCGTTCACGGCGGGCGTGAATCGCGTCACTCGCCTACACAATCCACCGCTCGATGGCAGACTGGATATTCAACGCTGCTCCACACTATTAAGTAGGATTATCTACATAGGCTATGTATGGCGATTGAGGTCACGCGCACCTACGTTGGTTCGATCCAGAACCAGCGACAGGTCTGCGATGGCCTCAACTCGCTCGGTGACTCTACCTCGAAAATCTGGAACGTCGCACGCTGGACAACCGACCGCATCTGGAACCAAACCGGCGAAATCCCTGATGAAGGGACGCTCAAAGCGTATATGAAGAACCAGCCGTGCTGGAAAGACTTGAACGCACAATCCAGTCAGAAAGTCATCGAAGAACTTTCTGACGCTTTTCAGTCGTGGTTCGACCTGCGACAGAAAGACGCAGAGGCGAATCCGCCCGGCTACCGCAAACACGGGGACACCCGGCCAAAGAGTACGGTCACGTTCAAAGCAGACGGGTTCAAACACGACCCCGAAAACAACCGTGTCCGACTCTCAAAGGGGAAGAACCTGAAGGAACACCGTTCTGATTTCCTGCTCTGCGAGTACCAGACCCGTCCGGACGTTGACCTCACCGAAGTCACTAAGGTACAGAACGTTCGTGCCGTCTGGAACGGCAGCGAGTGGGAACTACACTTCGTCTGCAAAGTCAGCCTCGAAACCACCGACTCGACAGACGACGGAGTGGCAGGAATCGACCTTGGCATCAAGAACATCGCCACGGTCGCCTTCCCCGACGAATACGTTCTCTACCCCGGCAACTCGCTCAAAGAAGACAAACACTACTTCACCCGATCAGAGTACGACACCGAGGGCGAGAACGGCCCGTCAGAAAAGTCGATGTGGGCGCGCAGGAAACTTGCAGAGCGTGAAACTCATTTCTACCACACGCTTACGGACACGATCATCACTGAGTGTGTTGAGCGCGGTGTTGGAACGCTTGCAGTGAGTTGGCCCGAAGACGTGCGCCAGTCCGACTGGGGTAAGACGGGTAATAAGAAGCTGCACTCGTGGGCGTTTGACCGTATCTACCAGTACCTCGAATACAAAGGCGAGATTCGCGGTGTTGAGGTGCTGAAGGAGAACGAGTGGGACACCAGTAAGACTTGTTCACGGTGTGGTGACGACACGAAGGCGAACCGTGTCGAACGCGGCCTGTACGTCTGCTCATCGTGTGAGCTGGTCGGGAACGCAGATTGTAATGGGGCGGAGAATATGCGTCAGAAGATAACTCCGAGTCCTCATGGAGAGGATAGGAGTAACGGCTGTGTGGCACAGCCATTGGTACACCTGTTCGACCGCGAGAGCGGGACGTTCAACACGAGAGAACAGGTCGTATCGTAGACCGGCAAATATCCCACCTGCGGTACGGGAAGCCTCGCCGTTTACGGCGAGGAGGATGTCACTTGCAACGACTGGGAGTCGTCTGGCGAACCCCACGATATGCTGGTCATATACGTCCGGCTACGGAGCTCTCCGGTGGTAAATATAGTCGTACGTGCTATCGAAAACAACGTTTATACCGGTGCTGGCGGTATCTCTGCTCGATGACATCGCCAGTTCGCGTCGCGTTCGTTTGCGTACAAAACGCCGGTCGAAGCCAGATGGCAACCGCCTTCGCGGAGCGCGAGCGCGAGCGACGCGGGGCCACCGAAGCGATCGAGATCACGACCGGCGGCACCCAGCCCGCCGACCACGTCCACGAGGAGGTCGTCACGGTGATGGACGAGGAGGGATTCGATCTCGCCGACAGGACGCCGAAAGACATCACGCCCGAGGAACTCCAGTCGGTCGACTACGTCATCACGATGGGCTGTTCGGCCCAGGACGTCTGTCCGGCGACCTGGAACGGGGAGAACCGCGACTGGGGGCTCGACGACCCCGACGGACAGGGGCTCGAGGCCGTCCGCAAGATCAGAGACGAAATCGCCGGGCGCGTCGAGGACCTGTTCGACGAACTGCTCGTCGAGACCGAGACGGACTGAGGGTCGGGACCCGCCGGAACCCGCTGGTTTTATCGCCTCGCCGTCGCGTTGTGATGACGTGACGCTGGATCCGGTACAGTTTGAAGGAATTACGCAGCTTGCGCGACGGATCACCCGCTCGGTCGACGAAACCGACCAACAGCAGTTCGTCGACACGGTCTGGGCGGAGTTCCTCGACCCGCTGGTCGACGACGGTCGGGTCGTACTCGAACCGCTCGGCGACCAGCGCCGCTGTGAGGTACCGATCGAGGACGTCGCCCTGCAGGACGCCGAGTTCCCGAGCTGTCATGGACTCGATTCCGGGACGATCAATCCGACATCGTTCAAAAACGGGATCGTGCTGGACGTCGCACAGGCCGCGATGGCGTCGAGCCCGTCGGATCTGGACCTGCATCGGGATCGCACAGTCGTCGTCACCGCTCATATCAGCGATCCCACGCAGGACCTCTCGACGGAGTGGACGAAGTGGGACGAGGGTCACACCGATCGACGCATCCTGCAGGCACCCCGAGTCTCCCGATTCGAAGAGAGCGTCGTCCACGAACTTGGCCTCTATCTCGCCGAGAGCCACCACGCGCTCGAACACGCCGACGCGGTCGATGACCTGTTTATTCTCGACGGGCCGATCTATCCCAAAGGCATGCTGAACTGGACCGATCGCGCCCCCGAACTCGCCGACCTGCTCCACGACGAGCAAGAGCCACGTGACGTCATCGAAAACTACGTCGCACTGGTCGAGACGTTCGTCGAGAAGGACGTTCCGCTGGTCGGATTCGTCAAGAACCCGTCGACGAAAGCGATTACCCGGACGCTTCGGGACACCGGTCAGACCGCACCGTGGGTCAACGACACAGCCTTTTTTACCAGGCTACTCGAACAGGTCGAGTTCGTCGAGCGCGAGGGGCCGGACGGCGAGCCGCGCCGGGAACGTTCCCGCGCAACTGACGTCCTCACCTTTACCAACTGGTTTCGCTCGCGCGGCGGTGCGGATCGCTTCCTCTGTGCGGACGGTGATGCCTTCGGCGTCGAGCGCAGTCTCGATCCAGCAGACTACGAGGTTACCTTCTTCCCGCTGTACGATCCGCGTGAGGACCTGCTCTATCGGATCGAAGCCCCCTACGCGTTCACGAAATCGGCCGAGTGTCGCGAGCGGCTGGCGATGCAGCTACTCGCGGACGTCGCCGCCGAGCGAGGTCCACCACTCTCGGTGCAGAAGGCCGACGAACTCGCCCGGATCAGCGCCGAGGGAACGGACTCGCTTCGCTCGGAGCTCGAAGCGGCGTTCGAGACCGAGCAGATGCACGGCTACGACGATCACCGGTGGGGGAGCGAAGAGTACTAGACAGCGACGTCCGGTTCGGTCTTTTCGAGTTCGACGTCGACTTTCCCTTCGGGGACACCGATCCGGGCGAACTGCGTGCGGACGTGTTCTTTCGCCGCTTCAAGCGCCTGCTCGCGCGTATCGAACCCACGTGGCATCGGCGACTCGAAGGCGACGTTGACCGTCTCGTCGCCGATCTGCTGTTCGGTGCCGCCGCTCTCGACCTCGTAAAAGGCGTCACAGACCCAGACGTAGGCTGCGTCCTCGTCGGGCGCACCCCTGAAGGTCGGTGCCGACTCGCCGCGCTCGTACAGCGTTCCCGTGAGGGCCGTGCCGCCCGCCTGCCCACGAACCAGTAACATAGTAGTACAGAGGTCGGCAGCGGGCAAAAGGTCGTTGGGGAACCAGATCACGATCGACGTGTCGGTTCGCAGGGAAACGGGTTTCACCGATGGCCCACATTGGATGGACATGGCTGATCTGAACGACTTCGACGCGTACGGCGGGGACGGTGGGGGCACGGACGACACCGCCGCCGACCGCGACGCCGCGGACGACTTCGAGCGCGTCGAGACGACGCCCGCGAGAAGCGAGGACGGTATCGGGACGATTGCCGTTTCGCAGGGGCTGCGCATTCACGAGGACGAGGAGGACTCGACGGTTCGGGCCTACGTCACCAAAGGGAACCGATCGTCAGTCCGGATCGGGAAGTATCTGCTCGCGCCGTATCCGGACGGCGAGACGCTCTTCTGTCGGATCGCCGGACTGGAGTACGCCCAGGAGTTTCACGCCGACGACGCCACCGAGATCCACGCCCAGCGAGCGATGCGGCAGGACGGCATCGACGAAGCGGATTACAAGTTTCTCGCGGATCTGGAGCCACTGGCGGTCCTCTACGACAGCGATGACGGGCTCAAGCGCCGGATGACCGACCGCGTTCCGAAACCACAGACCACCGTGAGGGAAGCCGACGACACGGCCGAAATCAAGACGGGACTCAAGATTCCCGAAGATGGCGTCTTTCTCGGACATCTCGCGGTCGGCGGTGAGAAGGTTCGGACCAGCGCCCAGCCGCCAACAATCGACTACCGTCTCAAGGACGACTACGAGGATGGCGATCCGCTCGTCTTCCGGCACACCCTGATTGCCGGGGGGACCGGATCGGGGAAAACGCACACGGCAAAAAACATTCTTCGGCAGTTCCTCGCCGACGAGCGTACCTACCGGATGGACGACGGGCGCTCGGTCACGCCCGCAGTCGTTCAGTTCGACCCGCAGGACGAGTACGCCCAGATGCACGATGACAACGACGACCTTGACGCCGAGACTGCGCGGCGGTACGAGCGCGAGGGAGTCGTCCACGGCGGCCACGACGATACCATCGCCTTCGTCCCGAAAGTCGGTGACGCTACTTATGCGACGGACGACCACCGGGCAGAACAGGTTGAGTTCACTATCCCCTTTTCGATGGTGCGGGACAACGAGTGGCTGGTCGCTGGCGGCGGGCTGAACGACAACCAGTACAACGCACTCAGACATCTGCTCGATCGATTCTTCAGAGAACACGGTACTGGTGGGACGTACGACCAGTTCCAGACGTTTATGGACGACCCGGCCCTTCGGGAGGAGCTCAATGAGTCCGGCCGCGTCCACGAGGCGACGTTCGACGCCGTCAACCGGCGTGTTCGTGGGTTCGGGACGGTGTTCGACCAGGACGCCCGCCCGATCACCGAGCAGATCGAGCGATTCGTCCGCCCGGGCGGGCTGACGGTCGTTCCGACCTACCATATCAATAATACGCGGGCAACCGAGACAATCGTGCTCGCGGTATCGAGTCTGCTCGTCGATCAGAAGCTCTCGAACGATCCGCGGTACGACCGAATCAAGGAGACGCCGGTCGTACTGGGGATGGACGAGGCCCACAACTTCCTGACCGACGCCGAAAGCGCACAGGCCCGCCGAGTGATCGGCAAGTTCACTGACGCGGCCAAGCAGGGACGAAAGGAACGTCTCGGTCTCTTCTTGATCACGCAGGATCCACAGGACATCGCCGACGCCGTATTCAAACAGATCAACACGACAGTCGTGCTCAACCTCGGCGACGAGGACGCCATCAAAAGCGTCAACATCCCGTCCAATCTGGAGAGCAAGGTCCCCTACATGGAGAAAGGACAGATGGTCGTCTACTCGCCCGACAACTCCGAGCCGGTCGAGATCATCGGTCTCCCGAACTGCCTTACCCGCCACGGTTGAACTGTCGACACCGATTTTGGGGTGGATTTTTCAGGCTGTCGGCTGCAGTAGGTGTATGGGCAAGACAGTACTTGTTGCGATCGATGGGTCCCCACAGTCCGACGAGGCGCTCGATCATGCCATCGAGGAGTTCCCCGAAGCGGAACTGTTCGGACTGACGGTGATCGACCCCGCCGAAGCCGGGTACGCAGTTGAGGGGGCCGTGGCGGAGTTCCCACAGGGCTGGTACGAGACTGCTGAGGACGAGGCCCACTCCGTCCTTGACGAGGCGGTGGACCGCGCCGCCGAGGCTGGCGTCGAACTGCAGACGGCGAGTGAGATCGGTCGGCCCGCCAACACCATCGTGACGTTCGCTGACGAACACGACATCGACCACATCGTCATGGGCAGCCACGGTCGAACCGGTATGAGTCGAATTCTCCTTGGAAGCGTCGCAGAAACAGTGATGCGTCGGTCGACGGTTCCGGTGACCGTGGTCAGGTAACTACTCTACTTTTTCGACGGAGACGTTCTCGCGATCCGATTTGGCCTGTAGCTCCTCTCGTTCCTCAAGTAGTAGACCGAGCAGTCCGGCCACGATGAATCCGGCTCCGAGTGCCCTCGTCTGCGTGACGTACCAGTCACGTGGCTCGAGCTCAGTCGGGTTCTCGAATCCACAGCCGAGAAGCTTCAGGTTCAACTTGAGCGACTGCCGTGGGAGTGCAAGCGAGAACAGCCCCTGAACTGCCATCCACACGTACCCGATTTTCCGCAGTTTCGATCCGAACATACGGGTAGACATAGGGCCGCTGGTGGTATAATGTTCACGGGACTGATAGCTCCTCACTGCACTGATGCATACTGATTGTGGAACGGCGTCGCGTCAAAACGCTCGCAGATCGGCGAGCACTGCGGCCGCACTACCGTCCTCGATCGCCGCCCGTGCAGCATCGAGCCCGTTGTCGAGTGTCTCCGCGTCCCCACCAGCGTAAATACGGAACGCGGCGTTCAGTGCAATAGCGTCTGCGAAGTGATCCTCACGGTCGCCGGCGATCACTTCCTCGGTGATCGTCGCCGAATCAGCCTGCACGTCCTCGACCTGCAGGTCGTCCTCCTCGAAGTCCATCCCGTACTCGGGTGTCTCGATCTCGTAGTCCTCGAACGCACCGTCGTCGGTGCCGTCAGCTTCCCACTCGGCGACTTTCGTGTAGCCCGGGCGGATGTCGTCGTAGCCTTCCATCCCCTGGAACATGATCACTTTGTTGGGCGAGACCTGCTCGCTCTCGCGGAAGGTGTCGACGACCTTCTTCGCGAAGGCGAGATGATAGAAACTCCCGAGGTGAACGTCCGCATTCGCAGGGTTGGCCAGCGTTTCGATCGTGTTGACGAACGTCCGGACGCCCATCATGTCCCGGCGCTCGAACAGGGCGTCGATGCCGGGGTTGAACGCGGGCTGGTAGTAGAACCCAAAGCCGGTCTCATCGACCATGTCGGCGCTCTCTTCGACGTCTAGCTCGGTTCTGATGCCAAGTCCGTCGAGGACGTGTTTGTATGCCGTCTCCTTCTGGGTTGGGACGCGGTCTCCGCTGTGGGTGACGATCGGGGTTCCTGCCCCGGCGGCGACGACGCCTGCCGCGACGCCGAGCAGCGCCGAGCGGTGTTTGCCGTCGTAGTTCGCGCCACAGTCGACCGGGTCGGAGTCCGGTTCAGCGACGACTGTCGACTCCTCGGCCATCACGTCGACGTACGCGGCCAGCTCCTCGGGGGTGTTCCGTTTCCAGCGGTTTGCCAGCCAGAACGCGCCGAGCGTTGTCTGGTCCGGCTCGCCGCCGAGGATACGCTGGAAGGCCTCGCGGGCCTGTGGGCGGGACATATCGTCGGCTGACTTCGGTCCGGAGCCGACGACTGCAGTCATCAGGCGTTTGAGGGGCCACTCGCCGTACTTTTGAGACGTCTGGGCCATGGTTGCGCGTTAGGAGAGCACGCGCAAAAACGTCCCGCTTCCGGTGTAAACCAGCTACTCAACCATTGGCGAACAGGCGGCAGGGAATCGACCGGAGCGGCGTGCCACACACCCGCGAACCGCTCCGGGCCGAGGTCTTAGAGCATGTTGGTTGCTGGCCGCCCGATCCGATATAAACCTGTGTCGAGCCGCAGGTGAGCTACCGCCTGTACAGGGTGACCCGAAAGAAGTACATTTGCGCCCTCCAACACAGCGATAATGAATACCCGGTCGGCGGACTGGCGTGATTCCCTCGACGATATCGACGCGTCGATCATCGACGGCTTCCAGAGCGGCTTCCCCGTCGAACGGCGACCGTTTCGTTCCCTTGGCGAAACCGTTGGCGTTAGCGAGGCGGAGGCGCTAGAACGCGTCGAACGACTGTACGAACGCGGTATCTTCCGGCGATTCGGCCCGGTGCTCAACCCACCGGTGATCGGCAGTTCGACGCTTGCGGCCGTGCAGGCACCGGAGGATCGGTTCGACGAGATTGCGGATGTGATCAACGACTACCCCCAGATCAACCACAACTACCGCCGCGACCACGAGTGGAACATGTGGTTCGTCGTCACGGCAGGGTCGCGCGAGCGCCGGGACGAGATCCTCGACGAGATCGAGGCGCGGACTGGCTGTACGATACTGAACTTGCCGATGCTGACCGATTTCTACATCAATCTGGAATTTCCGGTCGTCAACGCCGACCGGTTCGCGCGGGAGACGGACGGACCCGGGGAAAGCGGGTTCGGCTCCACGAAAGTGGACGCGACGCGGATCAGTGAGGACGCAACTGGCGACCTCTCGGAGTTCGAGGCCGAACTACTACTGGAGATCCAGTCGGGCTTTCCGCTCTCGCGGACGCCGTACGCCGACATCGCCGCGACGCTGGACGCCGACGTCCCGGACGTCGTTGCGGGGATCGAGCGTCTGCTCGATGCGGGCTGTATCAAGCGCATCGGTTGTGTCGTCAACCACATCGTCACCGGCTTCGACAGCAATTGTATGGTCGTCTGGGATGTCGACGACGAGGAGCTGGACGAGCGCGGCGTCGCTGTCGGAGACCTACCGTACGTGACGCTGTGTTATCACCGCCCGCGGCGGCCTGAACTCGACTGGGAGTACAACCTGTTTACGATGATTCATGGCCGTGACGCGGCCGCGGTCGACGAAAAGATAGACGAACTGGCGGCCGAGCACCTGCCGTTCGATCACGAGCGGCTGTACTCGACGGAGACGCTGAAACAGACCGGCGCGCGCTACGAGGAACTGGTGTAAGCTACTCTGCTGTCGTGTAGAGGATCGGCGCGACGACGATCAACAGGAAGCCGAAAGCGCGGTAGACGATGTCGTCGGTCATCGAGAACGGGACGGCTACGAAAATGACGCCAAAGAGTACCGCGTTCAGCGAGAGGATCTTGCGCGACCGAAGCGGTAGCGATCCCAGCATTACCAGCACGAACGTCAGTACCAGCACGTGCCCGATGTGATAGTCGAGCAGGAACGTGTCCAGCAGTTGCAGTGGAACGGCGTTCATTGATATCCGATATTGCTACCGAGCAGGTGATTAAAGTTCCGTTACTCTGTGGGTCTGCATATATCACTGTAGCAATCCTAGCCCATCGGTCCCGTAAGATCGATTGGTCGGATCCAGATATACCAGGCAACGAACACTAGCGCAAAAAAGCTCGTCCCGAAGATAAACGTCCCGATGACGCCGTAGCCCACCTCGTTGAGATATCGTGCGATAATTCCGGGAACAACGACCCCAACCGCGACGAGTATCAGCGTCTTCGCGACAAGCTCGTAGTCGGCCTCAGTTCCGTTCTCGCTCATACACTCTGTTGCGGTTGCAGCGTCGTGAATGCCGCGGTTTCACATCACCCCTGCTCGCAGCCAGACAGATAAACGGATCCACTGATTGACGACTCGGGTGTGACCAATACATCGCCTGACAGACTGGAGTAAGCCCGTGTTGTGTACGGGAATGGCAAACGAACGACACCGCACAACGGTCGACAGCCGGTGCATCGACGGTCTTGGACCAGGCCACCTTCGAACGAATCGGGGACGGATCAGTATTGCTTTGCTGTCATCTGTCTATGAGGGTCCAGTAGTCGGTCTGTCAGGTCGTTCCAATGTCTAATTTTCACGTCATCTATCGTGTAGCTGGTATATACTAATCACCGAAGCCGTCGAATCGCCGGTTGGAGATACAATGAAACGACTCGACAGGCGTACGTTCGTCGGTATCGCGGGGAGTATCGGGCTACTCGGGCTCGCAGGTTGTACGGATGACCCGGAAGACGAGCCAGTGGACGATCCGGAAGATGACCCAGTAGATGATCCGGAGGACGATCCGGAAGACGACACAGAGGACGACCCTGAAGACGATACAGAGGATGACCCTGAAGACGACACGGAAGACGAAACCTGATGACTCGGTGTCGGATATCAGTACAGCACTGTGACCGAGAACAGGCTACTATTTTACGACCGATCGGAACTCCGATTAGAGCAATCGATAGCCGTCCCGTGAGCGTGAGACTTCCCCTCGCTGGGCGAGTTTGTCCAGGCATCTCGTGACGTACTCCGCCGGGACGTCGTGTTCAGTTGCGTAATCAATGACAGCGCTCTCGGTCGGCTCGTCGAGCGTACGGATTGCGTCGAGCACCGTCTCTTTCCTGGTTCGTGAACTCCCTGCCTGCTCGCTGGTGCTCGCTCCCGCGTCTGCGATCTCATCGGCGTCGAGTCCGGAGCCTTCCAGGTACTCGCGGTCGCTGACACCCGCGTCGTCGATCTCGTTTTCGAGCTCGCTGAAGGAGTCGACCGCAGCAAAGGCGTCGCCGTGATCGCTCCGATTCGCGAGCATCGAGGCCCGGAGCTCCCGGGCGTGGTCCTCGTCGTCGGTCTCGGCGAACTTCTTCAGGCGGTCGAACTGGTGGGTCTTCCCACAGCGAGAACACTGTGCGGTCTGTTGTCGTCCCTCGACGAGCCAGAGATTGCTACACGCGTTACAGCCGACGACCGCGTACATACGCCCGGTTTGTCGGGCGACCATAATGAACGCACCGGCACTCGTGCTGTGACAAACTTCTTGCCGATCGCCGGCCAGCCACCAGTATGGAAGTCCTTGGACCAGCCGATCGTGCATCGACCGAAGCCGTCGACGGCGTCCACCTCGCCCTGCTCGCTGGCGGCGACGAGATGAACGTCCAGCGGTTCGAGATCGAGCCGGGCGCAACCGTCCCCGAACACGACCATCCACACGAACAGACCGGTGTCGTCCTCTCGGGGACGCTCACGTTCGTCCTCGCGGACGGGACCGAACACGAGGTCGACTCCGGCGATACTTACGCGATTCCCGGTCACGAAGCCCACGCTGCAGAGAACCGGACCGACGCGGTCGTCACGGGTATCGACGTGTTCTCGCCCCCGCGAACCGATCCCGACTGGCAGGATGGGTGAGCTACCCGATCGGTTTGTACATCTTCACGTGGGGTATCCCCGCCTCCTCGAACTCCTCGCCGCGACGCTCGAACCCGACTGACGCGTAGAACCCCTTCGCGCGCGTTTGCGAGTGGAGTTTGAGTTTCGTTATCCCCGCTTTGCGGGCCTGGCGCTCAACGGCCTCCATCAGCGCCTCCCCGACGCCCTGTTCGCGGCGTGATTCGAGTACAGCCACGCGCTCGACTTTGCCCAGTCCGTCTTCGGGTTCGCGGAGCCGTGCCGCCCCGACGGGCTCGTCGCCGTCGTAGGCGACGAAGTGGGTGGCTGTGTCCTCGTGTTCGTCATACTCCAGTTCCTCGTCAACGCCCTGTTCCTCGACGAAGACGGTCTGTCGGACTGCAAAAGCGTCCGTGCGTTCTGCGGTCGACTCGACGACTCGAACCTCGGTCATGACAGGCGATACGAAGCGGCTGCTGGTGAGCGTTACGACACGACGCCTGTCTATAAAAGAGAGATTTCGGGCGCTCTAGGAGAGCTGCTCGATATTCTCGACGACAGCATCGGCGAACTCGCTGGTTGCCACCTTCGTGCCCCCCTCGATCTGTCGTTCGAGGTCGTAGGTGACGGTGCCCGAGGAGATTGTCTCCTCGACGGCATCGCGCACGAGGTCGGCGGCGTCGGACCAGCCCAGATAGTCGAGCATCTCGCGGCCCGAGAGGATCATCGCGGTCGGGTTGACCTTGTCTTCACCGGCGTACTTGGGTGCGGAGCCGTGGACGGGCTCTGCGAGACAGCGACCGTGACCGAAGTTCGCGCCGGGAGCGATGCCGAGGCCGCCGATCTGTGCACCGGCGGCGTCGGACATGTAGTCGCCGTTGAGGTTCATCGTCGCGATGACCGAGTACTCGTCCGTTCGGGTGAGGATCTGCTGGAGCATGTTGTCGGCGATGCGATCCTGCACGACAACCGTGCCCTCGGGCTGTTCGCCGTCGTACTCCTCCCAGAGTTCGTCCTCGGTAATGACGTCCTCGCCGTACTCTTCTTCTGCGACCTCGTAGCCCCAGTCGCGGAAGGCTCCTTCGGTGAACTTCATGATGTTGCCCTTGTGGACGAGCGTCACCGAATCGCGGTCGTTCTCGAGCGCGTAGTCGATCGCCTCGCGGATGAGGCGCTTGGAGCCGAACTCCGAAATCGGCTTGACGCCGATACCGACCGGGCCATCGTGGATGACATCGGAGATCTCCATGTCCTCTTCGAGGAACTCGCGGACCTGCTCGACCTCGTCGGTGCCGGCTTCCCATTCGACGCCCGCGTAGACGTCTTCGGTGTTCTCGCGGAAGGTTACCATATCCATCTCCTCGGGGTTTTTGACCGGCGAGGGGACGCCCTCGATGTGGTAGGTCGGCCGGACGTTGGCGTACATATCGAGCGTCTGTCGGAGCGCGACGTTGAGCGACCGGAAGCCAGCGCCGACCGGCGTCGTCAGCGGTCCTTTAATCGCAACACGGTGCTCACGGATCGCCGAGACAGTGTCCTCGGGAAGGTTCTCGTCGTACTTTTCTCGGGCGGAGGAACCGGCGTAGACGCGCATCCAGGAAATCGAACGGCCGGTCGCTTCCGCGGCAGCATCGAGAACTTTCTGTGCAGCAGGACCGACGTCCGTACCGATTCCGTCCCCGTGAATAATGGGGATGATCGGGTTCTCCGGCACGTCGAGTTCGCCGGTGTCTTCGTCAGCAAGAGTGATCGGTTCCCCATCCTCGGGGACGTCGACCTTGTCGTAGCTCATGGTCATTTCTAACGAATCATGATGGGGGTAAAAGCCCTGTCTTTTACCTGTGGCCGGGCAAATATTGTCGGCTTGCCTCTCGACTCCCCGGGCCCGCCGTGTGGGAACGCTGAAGATAGTCGATTCCCACGATGGCTGTATGCGCGTAATCGTCCATGGCGGCGCGGGCGGGAAGCCTGCCGAACCGGAGCCGAGACAGGCGGTACTCGACCAGGCAGCAGGTGCCGGTACCGAAGCGTCCGATCCGCTCGATGCGGTCGTGAACGCGGTCGCGGTTCTCGAAGCGTCGCCACGATTTAATGCAGGAACGGGGAGCGCGGTCCAGAGCGACGGCGTGATCCGCACGGATGCAGGCGTGATGACTGGTGGCGGCGAGGCGGGTGCGGCCTGTTCGATGCCGGGCGTCGAGCACGCTCTCAGTGTCGCACGGGTCGTTCTCGAAGAAACACCACACGTGTTCGTGTCTGGCGAGCACGCCTGCGCGCTCGCGAACGAGTACGGAATCGACACCGATGTCGATCTGTGGTCGGAGCGGGCGCGCGAGCGCTGGGACGAGGAGTCGCCACCAGCAGGCACCCCCCGTGATCAGCTCGACTGGATCGGCGAGCACTTCGGCGATACGTCCGCACGCCGACCGGACGATCATGACACCGTCGGTGCGGTCGCCGTCGCGGATGGGCAGGTCGCCGCGGCGACGTCGACCGGCGGGCGCTGGTACGCCCTCGCAGGACGGGTCGGCGACGTCCCACAGCTCGGTGCCGGGTTTTTCGCCTCGGATGCTGGCGGGGCGAGTGCAACGGGAGCTGGTGAAGCGATCGCACGGACCGGCGTGGCACGGCGGGCGGTGGACCTGCTCGACGCCGGGGAGCACCCGGAGACGGCGGCGAGCCGGGCGATCGAGGAGCTCGGGGAGGTCACCGGTGAGTCGGCGGGCGTGATCGTTGCCGAGACCGATGGCGCGGTCGGCAGCGCCTACAACAGCGCGGGGATGCAAACGAGTATCGCAGGTGGCGACGAGGACACCCCGTAACGCCTTTTGTCCCGCTGTGTCGAGTAGTGGTATGGTAGATACCGAGGTCGACCTCGAATCCGAGCAGTACGAGAAACACCGCGAGGCTGGCGAGATCCTCTCGCAGGTCCGCGAAGAGACCGTCGAACGCATCGAGGTCGGCGCGGGCCACCTCGAAGTGGCCGAATATGCGGAAGACCGAATCCGGGAGCTCGGCGGCCAGCCGGCCTTCCCCGTCAACGTCAGTATCGACGAGGAGGCCGCCCACGCGACGCCGGGGATCGACGACGATTCGACCTTCGGCGAGGAGATGGTCAACATCGACATCGGCGTTGCCGTCGACGGCTGGCTCGCGGATTCGGCGATCACGATCGACCTGTCGGGCAACCCGGACCTGGCGGAGGCACCCGGGGCTGCGCTCGACGCCGCGATCGAACTGATCGAACCCGGCGTCGACACCGCCGAGATCGGGGCGGCGATCGAAGCGGCGATCGACGGCTACGGTTTCAATCCCGTCGTCAATCTCACCGGCCACGGACTGGGCCACTGGGAGCAACACACTGACCCGTCGATCCCGAACCGTGCAGTCCCACAGGGCACCGAACTTGAGGTCGGCGATGTCGTTGCGATCGAACCGTTCGCGACGGATGGTTCTGGCAAGGTGAGCGAGGGAAGCGACGAGGAGATATTCGCGCTCGAACGCGAGGGATCAGTCCGAAATCGACAGACTCGGCAGGTTCTAGAACAGATCACCGAAGAGTTCCGTACGCTCCCCTTCGCGACGCGCTGGCTGGAGAGTTCCCGCCCGAAGATGGCTCTCAGACGGCTCAAATCGCAGGACATCGTCCACGGCTATCCAGTGCTCAAAGAGGACGACGGCTGTCTGGTCAGTCAGAAAGAACACACCGTCATCGTCACGCCTGATGGCTGTGAAGTGACAACCCGCTAGGCGTTGTTCATCCGCTGGCTCGTTCGTGCACCACACTCCAGACACTCCGCGATCCGGTACGGTTCCCGCGAGAACTGTGCGTTCTCCTCTTTTCTGCTTTCAGTCTTTAGCTGGACCGATACTCGGTGGGTCGTCTCCACGTCACAGCTGTCACAGCGTTCACGGACTCCGTCAAACGATCCCTCAGTAGTTGCCATTACTTCCGTCTACTCGGGGATAGCTATAAAACGGAGGCTCCGTTAGGGACTGTTTACTCGACACTGGCCCCGTGTCTCTGGGTTCTCGATCTGACGCGGTAAGATCGGCCAAAAACGTTTAAAACCAGATGTAAGCGTTCATTTATACCCCTTGTGGCCGCCGGTCGAACTGGCGGTGCATCCGACCGGGGGGCCGACCCACGCTGTACCATGGCCGACAGTATATATCTCTGGAACCGCCACACTGTCCGTATGGATCAGGTGTTCGCTCCGTGGCGCATCGAATGGGTGGAACGCGATAGCTCTCGGGACGATATCGACGACTGTGTCTTCTGTGAACTGCCGGAACAGGACGCCGATCGGCGGAACATGATCGTCGCCCGGAGCGACCACGCGTTCGTGCTTCTCAACAACTACCCGTACAACCCGGGTCACATCATGGTGATTCCCCGCTGCCATACGGGGGACTACCGCGATCTGGACGAGGCGGTGTTGACAGATCACGCGAGGCTCAAACAGCGCACGTTCGATGCGCTGGAAACCGCGATGAACCCGGATGGGTTCAATACCGGCCTGAACCTCGGTCAGGGGGCAGGAGGATCGATCGACGACCATCTCCACACGCACGTCGTCCCGCGCTGGGAGGGCGATACGAACTTCATGGCGACGGTGAGCGACACGCAGGTGATCGTCGAGGCGCTCGAGGACACCTACGAACGAGTGTACGAGGCGTTCGCCGACCAGGAGGACACGACCGTTCCGCCGGACGGCGCAGTCGTGGTCGAGTAGCGGTCCTCCCGACCGCGAGCAACTGGTCGCTGACGATTGGCCCCTGACACGTAGCGAGCGGAAGCCCATCTCCTATATAAAATACCACCGTACGAGGGTGTTCAGGCACTGTTTTCTCAGATGCTGGGAAGCGTCTGGATCCCTCATTGTCGGCTGTATCGTAGCTCCACCGTGAACAGCCACTATGACTGATCAATGGACCGTCGTAGTAGGGATCAAGCAGGTGCCCGACGAGGACGACGTGACGATCGACCCCGACACGGGGACGCTCAATCGATCGGGAGCCGATGCGATCCTGAACCGGCCGGACAGAAACGCGCTGGAAGCAGCGTTAGAAATCAAAGACCAGGTGGATGCGAACGTCATTGCCGTCACGATGGGGCCACCGCAGGCCACACCCGTTCTGGAAGAAGCGGTCGCGATGGGCTGTGACGACGCCGTACTCGTGACTGATCGGGCGTTCGCTGGCAGCGATACTTGGCCGACGAGTCTCGTACTCGCAGCGACCGCGGAGTATCTCGATGCGGATGTCGTGCTCGCCGGTGAGGAGACGACCGACTCCTCGACAGGCCAGGTCCCGCCGGGGATCGCTGCCCACAACGGGTGGGCACAGCTCACCTACGCCGAAGAGCTCGAACCGAAACCGGTGGATGAGCAGATCGTCGCCAAGCGCGACGTCGAAGGCGGTCACGAGTACGTTGCGGCTGATCTGCCGGTCGTGATCGCCTTCGCCTACGGCGAGAACGAACCCCGGCCCGCTGGACTTCACCGGAAGATCTACGCCGAGACCGAGTTCGAGCCCGAGCAGGTCACTGCGGAGGAGCTGCCGATCGACACGGACAGAGTCGGACTCGCGGCCTCGCCCACACAGGTCGGCGGGATGGAGACGGTCGATCCGGTCGAACGCGAACAGGAACGCCTCGACTCGCCCGAGGAACTGCTCGAAACGCTCGCCGAGGAGGGGGTGGTGTAGATGTCGGACGTCGATATCGACGACCACTCGGATGTCTGGGTGTTTATCGAGGAGCATGCTGGCGAGGTCGCCCCCGTCTCCTGGGAACTGCTTTCGGAGGCGAAAGGACTTGCCGATGAACTCGACGAGGATCTCGTTGCGCTCGCGATCGGAGAAGATCTAGACGACGTCGCCGAGGAAGCCGTCGAGCGTGGCGCGGACAAAGTGCTCGTCGCTGACGATCCGGTCTTCGAGCCGTATCGTGCAGATCCCTACGGAGAGCAGTTCCGCCATCTTGTGGAGGAACGAGAACCCGATATCGTGCTGATCGGCGGGACCCACACCGGCCGGGACTTCGCGGGCCGGGTCGCCGTCCCCGCGTACGCGGGACTCACTGCTGACTGTACCGAACTCGGCATCGACGAGGATAGTCACCTCGAAGCCCGCCGACCGGCCTTCGGCGGTAACGTTCTGGCGACGATCAAATGTGAACGCCACCGTCCACAGATGGCGACGATCCGCCCCGGCGTCTTCGCGACGGCAGATCCCGAGCCCGACCACGAGGGCGAAATCGAGGAGGTCGAGGTCATCGTCGAGGAGGCGGACACGATCTCCGAGGTCGTCGAGCGGAACGTCGGGGACACCGCAGATATCACGGATGCTGACCGGGTTGTTGCTGCCGGGCGCGGTGTCGAGGGTGACGTCGAACCGGTTGCCGAGCTTGCGAAGGCGCTGGACGCCGAACTCGCTGCGAGCCGCGCAGCAGTCGATGAGGGCTGGATCGATGGCGCGCGACAGGTCGGCCAGACCGGGAAAAACGTCCGGCCCGATCTCTACGTGGCGGTCGGGATCAGCGGTGCGATCCAGCACATCGAGGGCATGAACGACAGCGACATCGTGGTCGCGATCAACAACGACCCCAACGCCCCGATATTCGAACACGCCGACTACGGCATCGTCGGCGACCTCTTCGAGATCTGTCCACAGCTTGTCGAACAGCTGGAGGACGTTGACGACCCAGCGGAGGTACTAGCATGAGCGAAGACGACGACCGAGCAACACCACCAGCAGAGCCGAACTACGACGACGAGTTCGACGCAATCGTCGTCGGTGCAGGCCCCGCCGGGAGCGCATCGGCGCTGACGATGGCCGACGCCGGGCTCGACGTCATCATGATCGAGCGCGGAGCGTATCCCGGCGCGAAAAACGTCTTCGGTGGCGTGCTGTACACGCCGACGATCCGCGAGCTGACCGACATCGACGACGCGCCGCTGGAGCGCTACGTCGGCGAGAAACGCTTCGGGATGCTCTCGCCCGAGGACGAGACCGCCGTCTCGGTCAAGCCAAACCAGTGGCACCAGGAGCCACATAACGACTCCTACACGGTCCTGCGTGGGGACTTCGACGAGTGGTTCGCCGAGCAAGCCGTCGAGGCCGGTGCGACGCTGATCACCGAGACGACGGTGACCGACCTTATCCGCGAGGACGACGGACAGATCGTCGGCGTCGACACTGACCGACCGGAGGGCGAACTCCGCGCCCCGGTGGTTGTCCTCGCAGAAGGTGGCAACTCTCTCGTTGCGGAAGGGGCCGATCTCAAGGATCCATCGCCACGGGAGGACGTCGCGGTGGCGGTCAAGGAGGTCATCGAGTTCCCCGGCGACGGCAACGAGATCGAAGACCGGTTCCGGTTGACGGAAGATTCCGGCGTCTCCTACCACTACTTCGGCGAGGGTGCCGTCGGCGACGCCTTCGGCGGCGCGTTCATGTACACCAACGACGACACGGTGAGCATCGGTCTGGCCTACCGAATCGAGGACGCGGTGACGAGCCAGCCAAAGCCCGAGCAGACGCTCAACGAGTTCAAGTCACATCCGGCGGTCGCACCACTGGTACGCGGCGGTCGCACGGTCGAGTACTCCGCGAAGACGATCCCGGAAGGCGGTGCCGACGCCATGCCGGACCTCGTCCACGACGGCGCGGTACTGGTCGGGGATACTGCTGGACTCGTCCTGAACAACGGCGTCCACCTCGAAGGGACGAACATGGCGGTCGAGAGCGGCTACCACGCAGGGAACGCGATCATCACGGCGATGGCCAACGATCGAACCGACGCGAACGCACTGCTGGAGTATCCACGAAACCTCGAGGAGTCCTTCGTCGTCCAGAACCTCGAACGCTACGAGTGGCTGATGGAGACCGCCGTCGAGGACAAAGACCTCCTCTTTCGCGATCTGCCGCGAGCGATCGCCGACGCGAGTGAGGAGTACTTCAGCATCGACCGCGATCCGAAGGCAGAACACGCAGACGAGGCGAAAGACCGGATCCTCCAGACCATCGGCGGCTGGAGCGGCGCGGCGAAACTGGCCTGGCGCTACCGCAAGGTGATGACTTCATGAGCACGACACAGAACTCCGTCGACAACGCATCGCTCGAAGACCGACTGTACACCGTCAAATACGAGGACCCCGGCGAGTCCCATCTCGATGTCAAGGTGACGGGAATCTGTGAAGAACGCTGTCGGACCGACGACTGCGTCGACGTCTGCCCGGCTGATGTCTGGCGCGAAGGCGAAGACGGCGTTCCACACATCGCCTACGAGAACTGTCTGGAGTGCAGTAGCTGTCGGTTCGCCTGCCCGCACAACAACGTCGTCTGGACGTATCCCGAGAACGGCTCCGGTGTGACCTACAGTTTCGGTTGACCGGAAGACTCCGCAGTCGCTTCATATTTGTATAATTATTCACGATGATTACGACGGTTTCTCACATAGTGGGAACGAACACTGGGTCATTCAAAAGGAGGTTACGTATCAATACGTATGACTGCAGCCCACAGCGCGGATACCGACCTTGGAGAGGTCGACACTCTCCGCGCACGTCTCCGCGTCGAGCCCCCCTCGACTGCGGGCTGTGAACTGCTTTCGGCAGCAACCGATCACGGCTCCGTTCGTCAATCCCTGTCCTGTCCCGACAACGAATGCCCTGATCAGTCCTGTGAGTGCCATGCCGAAGTGGCTTCGAGTGACGAGCCCGGACGTCCCAAGTTGCTCAGTAGAGAAGTCACGAGTTCCTGTGTTTGCCGGACGTTCCGCAATCACGCCTGCGTGTCGGAGATGGATAGCGTACAGAACGGCGAGCTCGTCTTCTCGGTGACGATTCAGGGCCGCGAGGAACTGCGCGATATCGTCGCCGAGCTGCGTGAGACCGGTGCGACCGTTCGTCTCCAGCGACTCGTCGATCTCAGTTCCGGTGATTGTGACGGCTCCCGGATCGACGACACGCCGGTCACCGACAAACAGCGCGAGGCGATTCGTACCGCCTACGAACTCGGCTACTACGAGACGCCCCGCGAGTCTGATCTCGGCGACGTTGCGGACGAACTCGGCATCTCGAAGTCCGCGGCATCCCAGCGGCTCAACGCGGTCGCGTCGAAACTGGTCGTCGGCTTGCTACAGACAGAGGATGCTGCTGGTTCCGACAGCTCGCCCCCTGCGGGCGTTTCGGCGGACGATTGACCGGTGTTCTATAAAGAATAATAGCGCGAGTACCCCGACCCACCGTGGTCGGGAGTGAAGCGCGTCTAATCCATACTTTTATCAATCACTAAACCGCACCAGAATACAGTGCAGTCGTCCAAACTCACCCAAACGTTATCATTCGGACTAGACATCCACACGGGGAGTGGCGACGACCTGCAAACCGGCTGTCTCGAAGCACGACGCATCCGCAACGAAACCAACCGCCTCGACCAATCTGGCTGGGATTGGACTGATATCAAATCGACTGTCGTTGACAATGCTGATCACGTCAACAACACCACCCAACTCATCGTTGACAAAGCTCTTGGCGAGATCGAAACCTACCTCGACAACAAAACTGACGGGTGGGGTCGTCCCTACCCGTACATTGATGAGTCGTATCCGATGGTGATGAACCATGGGGAAGGCTACCGGCTGTTCCCCGAAGACGACAGAACGGTTCGATTCCGTATCACTGCCACAAGAGGAACACACGTTAAAGGTGAGCTCTGTGGCAGTGCAGACCACTTTGACCGACTCCAAACCGCGTTCAACGATGAAGAATGGCGGGTTGGAATGGCTGAAGTTGTTCACAAACACGGTGAGTGGCGACTTCATGTCACAGTCACGCACAAGACTCATCAAGTCGCCAGCAAAGCTGATGCAGACACCGTTGTTGGTGTGGATGTGAACGAAGACTGTATCGCGCTCGCTGCGATGAGTCGTGATGGTTCGGTGGAAGACTCTGTGGTGTTGGAGTATCCGTCGGTGAAAGAGCAGCGTCATGAGTTTTTCACCAAGCGCAAACGGATGCAGAAAGCAGAACAGACTGGGTTTGAGACAGTCGTGAAGACTGAAGAACGCGATTACGTTCATGATTGCCTGCACAAAGTCTCGCGGAAAGTAGTTGCATGGGTCTCGCAATTTAACGACCCGGTTATCGTCTTTGAAGACCTCAAAGACATGCGAGAGTCCATCGATTATCGAACGCGGATGAACCGTCGCCTGCACTCGTTACCGTTCGCTGCACTCCAAGAGATGGTATCGTACAAAGCTGCGTGGGAAGGAATTCCGTCGGATAACGTTGATCCTGAGTACACCTCGCAGCGATGTCCTCGAACGGAGTGTCAGCACACAGAACGCGCAAACCGGCATAAGAAACGATTTAAGTGTAAACGGTGTGCGTTCCAAGATCATGCGGATCGAAAGGCGGCGGTGTGTGTTGTGCAGAAGTGGTTAGAGCGAGAAACTGGAAATGTGCCGTCTCTCGAAACCCTTCCACGCGTTCGGAAGGTGAGACGGGCGGCATCGGGGGCTGGTGGAGGCCCCGACTCTCACGGACACAGTTTGTGTTCGGGTGTTCACCGACAGGTAACGTCGGCGCAAGACTCTCCGAGTCAAGCGCGAGAGGAATTAAAGACCGTTGCGTCAGCTGTGCAAGACTAAACACGGACGCCCCGCGCCACCGTGCGCGGGGTACTTCACTCGTCGACAGTATTGTCCGACAGACGGTTCGGGAGCAGATCGGCACAGACGACTTCGACGTCTTCTCCAACGGTCACAGTGATAGCCGGCGCTCTCCGTTTGTACCGTGCTGGTGGATCGCCATCAGGTCGTTTCGCCGTCGTTTCGACCAACAGTCCTGCCTCGGTGAGCTTGTCGACTTTCCGGTATGCGGTCGACTGTGAGACGTCACATTCTTCGGCCAGTTGCTGGATCGTCATTGGTTCGGTTGCGGTCTGAAACAATTCGACTGCTTCTTCGTCGTCCAGGAGCTGGACGACCAGTTCGGAATCGAAACACTCCCCCAGCTCGCGTTCGTCGATTCCACCGTCGGGGTAGTGTTGATAGGTCCGGCTCATACCCAATCATAGTACCTATTTCCCCAACTACGTGGCTCTGTAATATACACAGGTTTATACGCGGAGCAGGTGCAGTGGCGCGGGCTTGAGGCGGCGGAGGATGTCAAATGAAACTACCCTCGGTGGAGTCGTCGTTCCACGGCACGAGTCGGTGCTGGAGATACTCCAGTCCGTACGTGATCCCGACGCCGACGAGGCCGATCACGACGATCGTCCCGTAGAGCTCCTCGAGCGCGTACGTGTTCCATGCAACCCACATCAGATAGCCGAGCCCTTCGCCACCGGCGATCAGTTCGACCGAGATCACGATCAGAAACGACGTGCTCACCCCGAGGCGAACGCCGGTGAAAAGCAGCGGCAACGACCCCGGTAGCAACACTTCCCGAAAGAGCTGGTACGTGGATGTTGCACCGTTATCTCGCGCCGCATCGAGATACACCTGCTCGATTCTTGTTGCACCGTTTTTCGCGTTCGAGACGACGAGAAAGAACCCGCCGAACGCAGCGGTAAAAACGAGTGCGGTCTCGCTCGATCCGAACGCGAGGACCAGAAGCGGAAGCAACGCGATCACTGGCAGTGGGTACAGCGCCGAAATCGGCGGCTGCAACAGCGCACGTACCGTCGTGTTCCACCCCATCGCCAGCCCGATCACCGTCCCACTCATCACCGCAACTCCCCCGGCAACGACGGTACGTGTCATGCTCGTCGAGAAGTGTCGCAGAAACTCCCCGTCGCCCAGCAACGCCACGGTACTCGCCAGAATCGTTGTCGGTGCGGGAAGCACGGCCGCATGCACGAGTTCGAGATGCAGAACCAGTTGCCAGAGACCAACCAGTACCCCGACGGAAAGCGCCTGGTACAGCGTGTCTCGGTTCATCAGGTGTCTCGCGGTACGGATGGTTCGAAAGGACTGCACGACGGCGCGTGATCGATCCGAGCTTACTCGGTGATCTCGAACGCGAAGTGCAGTGCTGGCAGTGGTCGCACTGGATGGTTGTCCCAGTACGAGAGATGGGGTTTCGTCGTGAAGTTCGGCTCGTCGGTCTCGGTCTCGAACAGGCTCGGGTACACGTCGATGAAGTGGTAGCCGGGTTCACCGGTCGCCCGGAGCTTCGTCCGAAGGATACCGTCTTCCTCGTCCAGACTGCAGATGTAGCCAAGTGGCTTGTTGTCGTAGACGAAATGGTAGGCGTTCTCGTAGAGCGGCCAGCCGATACCGGTCACCTCGAACTCGATCTCGGTTCCGACCGGACCGCTGGTCGGGGACATATCGACGATCTTGGGCTGCATCATAAAGCCCGTCACGGCGACCGACTCGCCGTCGATCTCCGCCATAATCGGACGGGTCGCCCCCATTTCGTTGGGGATCGTGAACTCGTGGTCGAACCCGCCGTTCTCGTCAGTCGTAACCGTCGGTAGTATCTCGGGCTTGGCGTTCGGCGTGATATCGATATCGAGCGGGCGGTGGCCGCCGTGTGAGTACCAGACCAGATCGATCTCGGTGTTGGCTGGGAACGCTTTCCCGGAGAGTGTCGCCGTGTCACCGGCCTGCCCGGACGTCGGGCTGATCTCGAGCTGTGCGTCCGTCTCCCGATCGGGGTCGGGTAGATGGACGCCCAGAACCTCCTCGTCGTACATCGGATCCACCCAGTAGGGGTCCGGCGTGGCGGTCTGTTCCGTAACCTCGACCGTCCACGTAGACTGGCGTTCACCCGCGACCGGGCCAAACGGCGACTGTGTGTTGTTCTGCAGGAACGGAACGCCCCGATAGTTCCGCCAGACCTGCAGGACGTGCTCGCCCGGCGGACCGACAGCACGGACTTCCGCCGTGGCGGTACCGCGATTGACGACGCCGGTGATGAACCCGACCATCCCGTTGTCCCAGGCGATCTGGTAGTTGCTCCGCTCGACGCCCGGCCCGAGTCCGTAGCCGACGACGGTAAACGTCTCGCCGAGTTCGGCGGTCGTCCGATCGATCTCGAACCACGCGGTCACGGAGAACTCGGCTTCAGCGAGCGTGTTGCCATCGCTCGTCCGGAGCTCGATCGTGTGGTCCCCGCCGTAGTCTTCCGGGATCTCCCAGCGCTGGCTGAACTCGCCGCTGGCGTTCGTCCGTACCGTCGCGATCTGTTCGGTCCGTGGCTGATACTGTGGGCCGTGAATCTCGTTGCCCTCGATCACGCCCCACCGACCTCTGACGGAGTGCCAGATCAGCTCGAAGCCCTGGTTTTCGGGCAACGATGAGCCCTCGATCGTGATCTCGTCACCGACGTAGCCCGCCTCCGGCGTCACCGTCAGGTTGGTTGACTGGTCCTGACGCCCACGCCGATGTTCCTCAAACGTGTCCCGCAGCGTCGACGTAATTCCCGAATCTCCCTTCTCTGTCATTGTCCTAGTTTACTGTTTACCGGCAGTTCCCTATAGCTCTGCCTTCACAAATAAGGATTTTTTAACGACGCTGCGACGGTCGACGAACGATAGTTCGTGTCCCTGCTCTACCGTATTCTTGTACGTATCCGTATGTGCGACCGGTTTTGCGTGATCCAGGTTCGGACCTGAGACCGCGGACTCCCGACGACTCTTGGGCCGTGACAAAAATAACAATAAAACAATACGTATGTAGAACTGGCCGATGATTGTAGATGATTAATGTAGATTTTTCGTATGACTTGATTTTGTAATACAGTATCCGATTTTCGAGAGTTCCGGTATGAACGGCTCTCAACGGTGATATCGGGGGTCCGATAGGTCTGCTCACGAACGACCAAATTACAAATTGTTTGTAATCAGGAATTCGTAATGTAGAAATGGTATTCTCAATCTGCGGAAATGATGTGGTTTTATTAGTACTGGGGGATGTACAGTACAACTACAATGGTACCTACCCCGACCGACGATGCTGATGGCCGAATGAGTGCATCCCGCCGTCGCGTGATGGCAGCTGGTGGCGCAGCCTTCGCCTCCGTTGCTGTCGCCGGCTGTACTGGCGACGACAACGACGACGAAAACGGCGCGGCAAACGATGACGAGAACGGTGACGAGGAAAACGAGGTCCTCAACTACGTGGTCACGGACGACCTGATCGCCGGATCCTCGGGTGCGCCGGATACGGGCTTTGCCCAGTCGTGTTCGCCGACGCGCCAGTTCATGCCCGGCATGCAGGCGGTGTTCAAGATCGGAATCTACGACCCCGAAACCGGCGATCCCGTCGACAACGAGACCGTCGACGAGGCGGTCGTCGAAATTGGAGGCGACACCGTCGAGCTCGATCACGGCGAGGAAGGCGAGGACGACGAGTTCGAGTGGAGCGGCAACTGGATGATCCCCGACGACCAGGATCCCGGCACGGTCGAGTACGTCGTCGAGGTAACGAACGAAGGCGAGTACCACAACGTCGGCATCTACCAGGGAGAACTGGAGATCATCGAGGGCGACGACCCGCGTAACTACGTCGTTACTAACGACGTCATCGCCGGCTCCGCGGAGATCCCCGACGATGCGAACGGATTTGCACAGTCCTGTGCACCCCAGCATCAGTTCCGCCCCGGTATGCAAGCGGTCTTCAAGGTCGGGGTCTACGACGGCACGACCGGCGAAATGGTTGGGCCCAGCACGCTCGATGAAGTGACTGTCGATCTCGATGGATACGATACGCTCGAACTGGACACTGAAGACGAGGAGGAGTGGGACGACGACGAATGGTCCAACAACTGGATCATCCCCGACGACGCCGAGGAAGGCACGCTCGAGTACACGGTCGAGGTGACCAACGACGGTGTCTTCTACGACGTCGGCGTCGCCGCGGCCGAAATCGAGATCATCTAGCGCTGATCTATCCGTTTCGTCGAGTTCACACGACACCCCCACTCCGCCCTGCCCCTTTTAATAAGGTGTATATTCCACCCGAGTCCTGTAGGGAGTACGCTACAAAACATAGGTATGGCCAAGAGAGGTACTGACCGAGCGGCTGATTGTGATTCCGAAGCGAACGGGGACTGTGCGAACTGTCCCAACAGCGATGCCGACGCCCGTCGACGGAGAATACTGACAGGGATGGCCGCGGGCGGTACGGCGGCGTTTGCCGGCTGTGCTGGCCTGTTCGACACCGGTGAGGACGACGGCCCGGAGAATTTCGTCTCCGAGGATGCCGAAGAAAACGGCGAGGAGAACGGTGAAGAAGCCCCCGCCTACGAACTCGAATTCCTCCGTAACGAACAGACGCTCGATATCGGTGAAGACGAGATTATTCTCGATGCCGGTCTCGATGCCGACCTCGACCTCCCCTACCAGTGTGAGGTCGGCGTCTGTGGACAATGTGAAGCCCACGTCAACGGCGACGCCACCGATGTCGTCGAGATGGACGGCAACGAGTATCTCGACGACTCGGAGATCGAAGACGGGGCCTTCCTCACCTGTGTCGCCGAACCGCGCGCTGATTTCGCTATGGACGAACGTCCGGACGAATCCGGGAGCCCACTCGACGATGTCGAGGAAGCACAGGCGTTCGCGGTCGAGTATCTCGGCCACGATACCGGTGGGACGACGATCGACGTGCCGGAAGACGAGGAACTACTGTACGCCGGACTCGACGAAGGCTGGGATCTGCCATACCAGTGTGAGGTCGGCGTCTGTGGGCAGTGTGTCGCAGAAGTCGATGGTGATGCCAACGACGTGGTCGAGATGGACGGCAACGACTACCTGTCCGAGGAAGAGGTCGAGGACGGACAGCTACTGACCTGCGTCGCCCAGCCTCGCGACGACTTTACGCTCGATACCGAACCCTGATCCGCTACGCGCGTTCGGGTTCGATCTCCGTTCTGATGTTCTCGAAGTAGCTGTTGAGATCCGACGTGACCGCCTTCCGGACGACGAGTTTCGGGAGCGAGGCGACCCCGCCGGAGTAGGATAGCTCGGCCGTATACGCCAGCTCCGTTCGATCGTCTTCGACCTCGCTCATCTCCATCGCGGCGAGCACGTCGAATCGACTTCCGGTCGTCGAATCGAACGCCTCCCCGTCGGCGACGATCCAGTCCGGCTCGTTCATCTCGACCATCTCCAGTTCGCCGTCGATCGAGATCGTCATCTTGCTGATTCCGCGGGTAACCTCACAGGTGTACCGGCGTTCCGTCTCCCTGGTGACCGATTCCGCGCCGGGAATACACTGGGCGAGATTCTGCGCTTCGGAAATGAACCCCCAGAGCTCCTCTTTTCGGGCGTCGATCGTGACGGAGTCCTCGAACTCCAGTTGTGTGTCGTCTCGCTCGGCCTCGTCGCTGGACCCCTCACCCTCCGCAGTGTCAGTCGATTCCTGGCTGTTCATACGTTCCCTATGTCGGTGGTATAATTAGGTGTTTTCTGGGTTCTCAGTCCGTGAGATTCGTCTACTGGCCCTCCCAGGGCGTCAGGTAATCACCTGCGGCCTCGATGCCGTAGACGAAGACGATCCCGATGACGTTGATCAACATCAGTGCGACGTACAGTCGTGGGATCGTAAACAGTTGCCAGGAGTTCCAGATGACGTATCCGAGCCCGGCGTCGGCGGCGACCATCTCGATCACGACGATCAGGATAAAGCCGATTCCAAAGCCCAGGCTCAGCCCGGACACGGTCTGTGACAGCGCGCCGGGGAGCAACACTTCCCGATACAGATCGATGGTGCCGGCCCCGTTGTCGATCGCAGCGTCGATATAGACGTCATCGATCGCTCTGACACCCCCCATGGTACTGACTGACACCAGCAGGAAGACGGCGAGGCTCATCGTCACCACCCTCGCCGTCTCGGTGACGCCAAACAGGGCAAACGAGATCGGCAACAGCGTGATCTTCGGCACCGGGTACAGGAGACCGACGTAGGGGTTCAACACGAGTCGGACCTGTCTGGACCAGCCCATGAGCAACCCGGCGACGACGCCGGTCGATGCACCGATGGCAAACGCAAGGACGATCCGGCGAAGGCTGACGCCGAAGTGGTAGAGCATCTCACCATGCACGATCTCGGTGTATGCGGCGTCGAGCACGACGGTCGGCGGCGGGAAGAACTGTGGAGTGATCAGCGCCAGCCGGGCCAGTAGCTCCCAGAGGAGCAGGCCACTGACGATCGGCGCGACGTTTAACAGGAGCCGACGGACGTACATGGTCACGACCGCCCGTGCATCGATCGCTCGACCTCGCCGCTCAACGACGACCAGATCCGCTCTTCGAGCCGGTCGAGTCGTTCGAGCGGGATCTCCGTCCGGCCACGTGGTCGTTCCAGGTCGACATCGATTACTTCCTTGATTCGACCGGGGCGAGCCGACATCACGCCGATTCTGTCACCGAGTCGGATCGCCTCCTCGATGTCGTGGGTGACGTAGACGACCGTCTTTGTCGACTCGTTCCAGAGTTCCAGCAGTTCCTCGACGAGAAACCCCTTGGTCTGGGCGTCGAGCGCGCCGAACGGTTCGTCCATCAGGAACACCTCGGGATCGTTCGCGAACGCGCGGGCGATGCCGACCCGCTGTTTCATCCCGCCGGAGAGCTGATGTGGGTACGATTCCTCGAAGCCGTCGAGATCGACTTTTCCGATGTACCGTCTGGCGGTCTCGTATCGCTCCTCCCGGGGGACGCCCTGCATTTTGAGCCCGAACGCGACGTTGTCGATGACGGACTTCCACGGAAAGATCCCGTACTCCTGAAACACCATGTTCGTCGTCGGTCGGTCCGCATCGCCGGTCCGGATCTCGATGGTGCCCTCATCACTGTCGAGAAGCCCTCCCAGTAGTCGGAGGAGCGTCGACTTCCCACAGCCCGACGGGCCGACGATACAGAAAAACTCCCTGTCTTCCACCCGCAGCTGTACGTCGCTGAGAGCGCGGACCGCTCCGGACCGGCTCCGGTACGTCTTGCTGACGTCGCTGACGCTGATCCGGGGCTCGGTTCGGTCGGCTGTCGGGTCGGGCATCATTATCGATCGTCCTCGGTGCCGTGTCGGTCACCTACTCGCAGATCGCGTCGGTCGGGGACTCCGACGGCGGCGTCATGTCCCCGAGCGGTGGGTACGGAGCGGGTGCCGACTCGCTCCACTCCTCGATGTTCGCTACCGACGGCGTTGCTTCCGCCTCGTCGAGTCGGCCGACTTCCGCCAGCGCCTCGTCGAGAATCGACTCGTTGACGATCGCCTCGGCCTCGACGGTCTCGTCGACGTACCCCCGGCAGGCGTGGTACTCCTGCTGTCGCATGATACTGTCGACGTTGACGAACCCGTTTTTGTGTGGGAGCGATGGGATCGACGAGCGGATCGCCCCGACCGGGACGTCGATCGCGTCGCTGATGATTCCGGCCAGCTCCTCGTCTGGAAAGCCGCCCATCTCGTAGTACTCCCTGACGCCGAGCAGATACGCCTCCAGCCATCGACGCGCGACCGCCGGACGCTCCTCGATGAACGGCTGGCCGTAAAAGTATCCCGCGATCTGCATTCGTGGCGCGACTTCCGATCCGTACAGTAGCTGTCCGGCGTTGGCCTCCGAGGCGACCTGCAGGCCGAGCGGGTCCGGAATCGAACAGAGATCGATCTCGCCCCCCGCCATCGCGCCGATCATGTCCGGGAACGGCATCTCCGTGATCTCGATGTCGGCCCAGCCCATCCCTTCGCTGGCGAGCAGTCGGCCGACCACGTAATCCATCGATCCCCCTTCGCCGTTGATCGCTACTGTCGGCGTCCCCTCGACATCGGACAGCGCCATCCCATCGGAGTACAGTTCCTCCCTGACCCAGATCCGGTTTCCGGAGGGCTGGTTCTCCCACCACTGGGTCTGGTCCGCGACGATCTGGACAGGGACGTCCTGTGCGATCGAGTTGAAGATACTTGCGCCGATCGAACCGCTCGCCACATCCAGCTCCCCGGACGCGAGCTGTGGTACCGCCTGCGGTGCGCCGGTGATCCGTTCGATCTCCAGATCGATCCCCCTGTCCTCGAAGTAGCCACGTTCCTCTGCGAGATGTATCTCCGCAACTGCAGCGATCGGGAGCGTCCCGAACGTTACTACGTCGCCATCGTCCCGAAGCGTCGACAAACAACCGGCAGTCACAGCGAGTGCGGCTCCGCTCCCTGCAGCGAGGAAGCGACGACGCGATGCAGTGACACCGGAACGGTGGTCCGGCCCCGAACGTCTCTCACGGCCTCGGGGATCCAGCCCGTTGGTCGAGTTATTTTGCATTGCTGGTAACAGATTTCTTGTAACGGCAAATAAAGATGCCGTCGAGTTCCCGCCGGGTGAGAAGCATCTCCTCGAACTACTCGGGTGCGGGCGGTTCGATCGGCTGGATCACTGGATTCTCCGGGAACGTCAGCCCGAGTTTATCCAGCTCCGTTTCCCGTTTCAGGACCGCCGCGATATGGCCCTGGACCAGCTGCGCATCGACTGGTCGAAGCCCATCGACGAGTTCGTGGGCGCTCGTTTCCGACGGATCATCGTCGCTCAGCAGGGCCAACACGCCGGTGATCGTCTCGACGAGCATCGTGTAGCTGTTCCGGTCCAGAAACGTCTCGACGTCCTCGGAATAGGTGCCAGCGCCGACCACGCCGATGAGCGTCCCGTGAATATTGAACTGGGGTCCGATCCCCTCCGGATGTTCGGAGACGAAAATCTGCATCGAGACCGGTTTGTACACCGTCGATCGGCCGGTCGCCGCCCCGGATTCGTAGAGGCTCCCCTCCGTGACCATCTCTTTGGTGAGGTTGTACAGCGTACTCTGTGGGATCGACACGGTACTGGCGAGCTCTTTCACGTCGAGGCCGTTTTGCAGCCAGCACTCGTGCCAGATCCGGCACTTGCGAGGATCAGCGAGCAGCTGTCCGGCGGCGACAACGGTATCGACCGTCGTGCGAAGCCCATCAGTCGGCGTCGACCCATCAGCGGCGGAAGGGGAACGCTCGGTCATCGTATCACGGATTACTCGAAACAGGCAATAAGTGTGCTGTTCGCTCCCAGTTCGTGAAACGGTCCCGGGGCCAGACCAGACCCGGGTGTCGTCGTGCTGTATCCCGGTGTCACTTAAAGAACTTCAGTATCAAGCGGCATTCAAATCGGGGAACTGTCCGTATGTACTATTGTAATAGGACGCCGGCCGGGTGGATCTTCATCCGGTTGCGAGCATCGATCATCACGACCGATCATCTATGGAGACAGAAACGCCATGATACCCGACGACTCTCACGACGATATCGAGGACCGCGCTGCAAACCTTCTCGACGACGTCGAGTACGACACGGAGCTTGCAAAGCAAATGAGCCGCGACGCGCGGCGTGTGAGCAACGGCGAACTCGCGGAAGGCGAGTTCCACGAGCGCTACCGGGAGGCGGTCGAAGACGAGTTCGACCTCGACGTCCCCGAGTACTCGGAAATCAACGTCAAAGAGCAAGCGCTCGGCGGGAAATCGAAGTCCCGACGCTCCGTGCTGGCGGCTCTCGGGATGGCCGCCGGTGTTGCGACTGCCGGCGGGGCGGGATTCCGAGACGCGAGCACGCGCTTCGGTGTCGGCTCCGGCGACGATACGGTCGTTGCGGAGGAAACGAGCGACGACGAGGGGCGGAAGGTCGGGATGGTCCTCGATACGGAAGCATGTATCAAATGTCTTCAGTGTGTCGAGGCCTGCAAGGAGGAAAACGCCACTCACGAGGGCGACTTCTGGATGGACGTCTTCCGCTACCAGCGTGAGGACCGCGAGTACACGAGCGACGACGAAGCCGATCAGGTCGAATCGCTCCAGCGTCCCTGCATGCACTGTGAGGACGCACCGTGTGTCAGCGTCTGTCCCAACAACTCGCGGTTTTACAGCGAGGACGGGCGGGTGCTCTGTGACTACGACATCTGTCTCGGCTGCAAGTACTGTGAGGTCGCGTGTCCGTACCACGTCAACGAGTTCGTCTTCTCGGAGCAGCCCGACGGCGTCGAGTTCGTCGGCGAGCCCCGCGACGACGAGGATCGCTGGGTCTCCGGTCCGCCACCGGAGGGCTCCTGTAGCAAGTGTACCTTCTGTTCGCATCGCGAGCAGGGCGAGGGCCACCAGGAGTCGACGGCGTGTGAGGATGCCTGTCCGGTCGACGCCATCCACTTTGGCGACCTCAACGACGAGGACAGCGATCCGAACCAGTACCTCGATCAGTTCGACGAGGAGGAGACGTTCAAGCTCCGGACCGACGCCTCGAACCCGAAAGTCACCTACATCGGTGACAACCCCGAGGACGTCGAAACCGCACAGGTGCCCGGTCCGGTTACCTACGACGACATGGGACTGAGCGAGCCCACGGCAAAATAACTACGGAGGATACACCAATGATACACGACTCACCGGCGCTGTTCTGGGACTGGATGATCGGAGCGTACCTCTTCCTCGGCGGGATCTCCGGGGGAGCGTACCTGACTGGCGCGGCCGCGGACTACCTCCGCCAGCGATCGCAGAGCGGCGGCGTCCCTGGCTTCGATCGCACCGACACGAAATCGAGGGCGTATGGACTCACCGCGCTGGGCGGAATGGTCGTTAGCTTCGCCGCGATCTCGCTTGGCGGCCTGCTGTTGTTGTTCCACCTGGGCGAACCGCTCAACGCGATCGAGCTGTGGCTGTTCACCAACATCGAATCGTGGATGGCCATCGGCGTCTGGGTGATTATCCTGTTTGTCGTCGCGGCACTGGCACAGCTCGCCTGGCTCGGCTTCGGTCGTGACGGCGGGTTTGGCCTCGATCTCGGCCCGATCGACGAGATTGTCGACCGGACCCGTCCGGCCACGGATACCCGGCTTGCACTCCACATCGTCGGCGGAGCCCTCGCAGTGACGTTGATCGTGTACACCGCACTGCTGCTCAGCGCGGTCGCTCCGGTTGTCCCGCTCTGGCATCCGATCTTGCTCCCGCTGCTCTTTCTCACCAGCGGCATCTCGATGGGTATCAGCGCAACGGCGCTCGTACCGACGCTGCTGCTCGGTGTCGATGACACCGGCGTTCACGAGTTCAGTCTCGCTGACGACGCCGTGATCCTCGGGGAGATTGGTGTACTCGCTGCCCTGCTGTGGTATCTCGCCGGTGCAGGTGGCACCGCTACCGCGAGCTACGAGCTGTTGACCCAGACGTTCATGCTGGAGTTCTGGGGCTTCGTCGTGGTGGTCGGACTGCTGCTCCCGCTTCTGATTTCGGGGACGCTCATCCTCCTGCACCGCCGTGGCACCCACGTCGACGGGCTGGTCGGGCGCGCGGCATACGGCTCCAAGTTTGGCTTCGTCCTGATCGGCGGGCTATTCCTCCGTCTGTCGATCCTCTATGCGGCGCTGAACGTCCCGATCTTCTGAGTGGCTCCGTTTCCGGCCGACGACTTCTCTGTCTCCATTCGCGCACGAACCGAACGGCCCCATCACCCGACAGTATCCGCAAAGGCGGCAAGTGCCAGCTTCGACTCGACCGCGCTCAAACGCTGTGACATCGCCGAATCGGAGATGCCAGCCTCTGTCGCGAGCTCTCCGATGGTCGTCTCTCTGGGCGTTCGGTAGTACCCTCTGGCGACTGCCTTGGCTGCGGTAGCCCGCTCCGTCTCGGTCAGCTCCGATAGATCAAGTGACGTCTGTCGGGGCTGGTCAGCCTCGGTGGCGTCCGTGCGAACGAGTCGTCGCAATGCGAGGCGACCGGTAACCGCTTTCAGCTCGTCGACCAGCGCCGCGAGCTGCGTTCGATCCGCGAGATGTGTCCTGACGACGACGTGCTCCTCCTGGACCTCGATGATCTCCGGGATCGAATCGAACTCGAGAAAGACGGGACAGTGACAGTCCTCACCCATCGTGGCCGTACTGTGAACGATCTCCGTCTCGCCGTCGTCGGTTTCGAGGGTCGTGTCGACGTGACAATCGTCACCGAGGGACTGTTGTGTGACACGTGTCACCTCCTCCTCTCCGAATGCCTCCAGGGGGCATTCTACGTCTGCGACCGAGCTCAACTCGAACTCGACGTAGAGAGTGTGACTCGTCTGCCCGTCCTCGGTCGTCATACCGGGGAGAAAGGCGTACGTGCTCAAAAGTGTTACCGACATATAACGGGATCTGCACGTTACGCCGATGCATTGTAACCTGTTTTATTTACGATCCACCGACCGACTCGGCCACTCGACCGGTCCGCGTTCGCTATTAAACCCTCAATAATTTAGCGAACCACCAATGGGGAACGCTGTTGTACTACTGAGTATGGCAGAACACCGGACATATTTCCGGAACTGCGGCCAACCGGGGAGACGATGGGGGTGTATCGGCCGATGACTGGGGGTGGGTATCGGTACGAACTTACTTGCAAGGTCGATCCAGAACACGAACGGGCCTACCGGAACACGATGGCCGAGTCGGTACTCCGGTGGTTTGCGATCGAGCGCCTCGGTGGCTTCCGTCCGCTTGCAGAGCTTGATGGCAACGCGGTCCGGATCCAGTTCGAGTTCCCCGACAGGCAGGCGCTCGACACGTTCGTCTCCTCGGAGGCAAACCAGAAGTCACTCGCGGCCCTGCGATCGGTCTGCGAGCGAGTCGAGAGTCATTGCTGGGAACCGGGTGCTGTCACCCTCGACAGCGGTTCGTCATCGGTCTCGCCACAGGCGGAGATGGCTGTCCCGGAAGAGATTTCCGAGTGAGCCAGCAGTTGACATTCTTCGACGCCCGTCCACGAGCCGACCGTAAATCCCCACAGATCGCACCCTGTACGGCATACATATCGACGTCATACCATCGATACGGACACGACGGCTGGCTGACTGCCCCGTCGACCTGCACCCATGTCTTCCACAACCGACTCACACACTGCGGACGAACTCGCCTCGGCGCTCGAAACACGACTGACTCGTGCTTGCGGTGATGACCTCCGCGCTGTCGTCCGGTACGACGAGGACAGTATCGAGATACAGCGTATGAACGACGGCGCAAAGGACGGTATCCCGCCGGAAAAGAAACTCCCCGTGCTCAAACAGACGACTGGTTACCGTCCGGTCGGCGGACCGTACGGAGAGCATTCGGCGACGATTTACAGCTACGAGGATGTGCTGGTGCTTCACGCGCCAGTTACCGAGAACAGTGGTGTCGTCGCAACGCTCGACCCCGACAGTACAAGGAGTGTGTCGCTCGCGGAACTGCTCCCGGACCGCTGAGTCTCGTTCTCAGTTTCTGAGAGCGGGCCATCGGTTTATCCTCCGTTCTCGCCAATGCAGACGTATGAGGCCCGAAGCCACCTGCCAGTACTGGGACCCGTCGGACTGTGAGGGGACCGAACACTGCCCGTCTCGCTGTCCCCGGTTTGTCGACACCACCGGGTCGGTGTGGACCGTCCGTCCCTACGCGCCCTCGGACCGCGAGGCGCTGCTGGAGATGTATCGTGAGTTCGATTCCGACGACCGTGCGCAGGGGCTCCCACCACTGACTGAAGAGCGTCGCGTCGAGTGGATCGATACGCTCGTCGCCGACGGCGGGAATTTCGTCGCCACCGCCGACGGCGAGATTGCGGGCCACGCGGTCTACATGCCGACACACGATCCCGAGCCCGAACTCGCCGTCTTCGTTCACCAGGAGTATCAGTCTCGGGGGCTCGGGACCGAGCTCTGCAAACACGTCATCGCGGATGCCTCGGCTGCCGGTCGTGACGCGCTGGTCCTCGAAGTCGAGCCGTCGAACCGACACGCCATCGGTATGTACGAACGGCTCGGCTTCGAGCGCGTCGAGGCCGGTGGTTCTCGCTCCCGGATCGATCGGCGTGCACCCTCATTTCAGATGCGCCTGGAGCTCTCCTCACCGAGCGCGCTGACGACGCGCCATCCACCACTCGTTCGGGGCTGATAGAGGGGTTAATTACCCGAGGTGGCGATCCTGATGCTTCCGGTCGAGCCATCGATGTGGACTCGTGCCGTCTTCCCCCCCAGTTCCATTGGGACGATCCAGAAACTCGTTCCCCGATAGGGCTCGTCGAGAACGTCGATCTCCTCGTATCCAGCCTCATCAACCGCTTCTCTCGCCCGTTCGAGCGCACGTTCGGGGGTGTCGATCGCGAGGTTTTCTTCGGCAACCCGGACGGTCGTAACCGGTATTGGTGACTCCCTGATCACACGCTCGGTGACGCTCCCGACGAGCAGACGGTCGATGCCAGTACGGCCGTGTGTTCCCATTACCACCGCATCCGACCCCGACTCCTCGGCGGCCGCCAGAATCTCCTCGTGGGGGACGCCCCGCCGGAGCTCGCGATTCAGGTCGATACCGACCCGATCGCATGCTCGTTCGACCGCATCGAGCGCCGACTCTCCGGCGTGTTTTCGCTCGTCGACCGCGTCTCCGTCGAGTTCGTCGAACTCGGTCGCGTTGAGCACGTAGACGGCATGGATAGCCGCGCCGACTTCATCGGCGAGCGCAACGGCATGTTCGATCGCTCGCTGGCTCCCCTCGCTCCCGTCGGTCGGTAACAAAATGCGTCTGTACATGTCCGACTCTATGGGGATCGGATACAAAACAGTGTGGCCGAGGGGTGCGTAGCTAGCTGCCGGCGTCGTCCTCGATCGGGAACCAGACGAGCTCGTGGTCGGCAACGAGACTGACGTCGACGCGCATGCCGAGTTCCAGCTTCTCGCTGTGGTTGTGCATGCACTGGAGCGCCTCACCGGTGTCGAGTTCGACCCTGTACAGTACCGTCGGGCCGAGATACCGTCGGTAGGTGATCTCGCCGTCGGCGTCGCCATCGCAGTTACAGGAGGCCAGCACGTCGTCGGGACGCACCAGAACGTCCAGTTCGGTGTGGTCGTACTCGGACTGCAGGCCGTGGACCTGTTCCCGGGGGAGTGTGTCGACCGGCGTCTCGATCTCGTCGCCCTGGATATAGCCGGGGAGAAAGCTAGCCTGCCCGAGGAACGTGGCGACAAAGCGGGATTTCGGCCGCTGGAACACCTCTTCGGGCGGGCCGACCTGCTCGATCTGTCCCTCGTCCATTACGGCGACGCGATCGCTGATCGACAGGGCCTCCTCCTGATCGTGGGTGACCGAGACCGCGGTGACGCCGGTCTCCTTGACGATCCGGCGGACCTCCTCTCGCATCTCGACGCGCAGGTCGACGTCGAGGTTCGAGAACGGCTCGTCGAGCAGCAGGATTTCGGGTTCGGGTGCGAGCGCCCGAGCGAGCGCAACGCGCTGTTGCTGGCCACCCGACAGCTCCTCGGGGCGAGCATCACAGTGTGTAGAGAGGCCGACAAGTTCGAGTAGTTCCTCGACACGCGCCTCGCGTTCGGCGTCGGCCAAGTCGTCGATGCCGAAAGCGACGTTCTCGGCGGCGGTCATGTGCGGAAAGAGCGCGAAGTCCTGAAAGACGACGCCGACATCCCGGTGTTCGGGCCGAACGAAGGTCTCATCGTCCGCTGCAGCGACCGTTTCGCCCTCGATCCGCACCTGCCCGGCGTCGGGACGTTCGAGTCCGGCGATTAGTCGGAGTGTCGTCGATTTGCCACAGCCGGAGGGGCCCAGCAGTGTGACGAACTCTCCATCCTGCACCGACAATGACAGTTCGTCGACTGCGACCTCCGGGCCGTAGTGTTTGCTCGCCCCGTCGAGTGAGAGGATCCGCCTGTCGCAATGGGTCTCGGACGTGGCCGACTGGTTGACCGGCCGCTGACTCGTCCCCGACGGTTCCCCGACGATCTCCTCGGATTGTGTATTAACTGACATTATCTCACCCGGGCGCTGCTCGTGTACCCACATCTCGGTGTAGTACGTGGTTTAACAACACGCCTATTCTCAGTTGCTGAGAACAGCCCAATGTGTGGTGAAATCCCCGATACTTACGGCTGTGAGTAACCGTACCACTCGTATGAGCGTCACCGGCCTCTGTGGGATCTGCGAAGTCAGCCCTGCGATCGAGCGGTGCCGCGGCTGTGGTACCCTGGTCTGTCACACCCATTACCGGGAGAAGACGGAACTCTGTGTCGAGTGTGGGTCCGACGGCGACTCCGGCGGGCCGACACGACAGTTCTGAGCTACTCGACGAGAACGGCGTTGACCTGGCCCGTCTGGCCGGGTCGCGAGGTGACGCGGGCACGACCTTCGCTCGTCTCGATGACTGCGCCTTTCGTGATGATGTTTCGTCGGGCGTAGTTCGGGTCGGCGTCGTTCTCGACGACGTCCTCGATGTCGGCCTGGACCGTCTCGTCACCAGTTGCGACGCTTGCGGTGTCGATCTTGAGCGCGCGGACCTTGACGGTGCCGCCGCGTGCATCGACGGTTCGCAGTGACGTCTCGCCGACGCTGGTCTCGGTCGGCTCGCGGCCGAGCTGGTGTTTCTTTCGGTCGGTGTTCGGTCGCAGTCGCCCGCCCGTGCGTTTTCGCAGAGAGCGTCCGTGGTCTACCATACACTGGTGAAACACCGGGCAACACTTGAATGGATCGACTTGCAGGTCGAATCGGCAGGTTTACCGAGCGCCTGTGCTACTCACGAGACATGAGTCTCCGGATCACGGTCGCCGCGCCGTTCCGACAGAAAGGGACGGAGCGACTCGCCGAAAACGAGTTCGTCGTCGCACTGTCGCTCGATCGGGACTGGTTCTCCCCGGACCAGGCGACTCGCCTCGTCGATGTCGCAACGGGTCGGGGTCTGCTCGACCGTACCGAGGGCCACGTCGAGATCACGTTTGACCCGACCGAGGTCACCATCCCCGACGGCTTCGTCCCCGACGAGGACATCATCCAGCAACAGTCACCCTTCGAGCAGGCGCTCTCGACGCTCGAAGACGAGGGGATCGAAAAACAAAACGCCGTCGCGGGGATCAACCGCCTCCAGTCCGACCTCGGCGTGACCATCGAGACGGCCGCGGTCGTCTACGCACGTCGGAACGGCATCGCGCTCGACGGCGTGGCCGAGCAGGCGCGAGCGGAGCTGGCCGAGGAGTGAGGCAGTATCGGACTACACATTGTAGAAGTTCTACACATTGTGAACAGTGTACGCTGCTTCGCACTATCTTCGTCCCGTTGTCGGAGCCCGAATTGATCTATCACGCAGAGATCCGGATTGAATGACACGCGAGGGCGAACGGAATCCTTTCGTCGCGGCCATCCCAATACGATCGTATGTTCACCGGCATCGTCGAGGAGACGGGCGAGATCGCCGCGCGGACGGAGACCAGCGATGGGCTTCGACTCCGTATCGCGGGCGAAGTAGTCACCGAGGACCTGGCGCACGGGCAGAGTATCAGTGTCAGTGGCGCCTGCCTCACGGTCGAGGAATACGGCGACCACTGGTTCGAGACGTTCCTTGCCGCCGAGACCATCGAGAAGACGTATCTCGGAACGCTCGACGTGGGCGACGCCGTCAACCTCGAACGCGCGCTCGCGGCGGATGCACGTCTGGACGGCCACTTCGTGCAGGGCCACGTCGACGGTGTCGCGGAGGTTCGGGCTATTCGGCAGGTCGGCGAGGACTGGGAGTTCGATTTCACCCTCCCCGAGGAGTTCGACCAGTACGTCGTCGAGAAGGGGTCGATCGCCCTCGATGGGATCAGCCTCACCGTGGCGGATCGTACGGAGGATTCGGTCACAATCGCAGTGATCCCGACCACGTACGATCTGACGACGCTCTCAGAGAAGTCGGTCGGAGATCCCATCCACCTCGAAGTCGACGTCATCGCGAAGTACGCGGAACGGATGCTGGACGGCTACTGAAACTCCCAGTCGTCGAGCGAGTCAGCCTCCGGCCCGTCTTCGGCACCGTCGGTAGACGTGCCCTCAGGCGATCCAGTGGCTCTGTCTCCACTGCCGGTCGACCCTGGTCCCTCGACGGAGCCGGTTGCCGAGTCGCTGGGTGGGTCAGACGGTGTTCGCTGTGACGTGACTGCCACCGCACCAGTCGATGTTGGCGCAGTGTGTGTCGATCCGTCGAACTCGGCCAGCTCGGGCGTCGGTGCGCGATCGGGCTGCCCCGCTCCGACTGCCCGGTACGTGTCCTGATACCGTTTCAGCTTCAGATACAGGAAATAGCCCGCGGCGATATCGAACGCGACCACGTAGATGACGACGGCCGAGAGCGAGGACAGCGAGAGCGTCCCGACGAGCCAGGGCGGGACGATGCTCGCTCCAGTGTTGTACGTGGCGTGGATAACGGCTGCCAGCAGGAGTCCTTTTGCAACCAGTGGGACTGCATGGTCCCGATTGAACTTTGCCAGTCCGAGATAGAACCCGGCCAGAGCGGAGTAGATAACGTGACCCGGTCCCGCAAGCGTCCTGGCTGCCGTCGTCCCCCCAGCGGTCTGTAACACGTCCGCCGTCGTGGTCACCGATTCGAGCGGCCGTGTGATGTAGAGCGCATTCTCAATCGTCGCAAAACCGAGGCCCGCGACTGCCCCGTAGACCGCCCCGTCGATCACGGCGTCGAATCGATCGTCCCGGTAGGCGTACAGCCTGATCGCGAGCAGCTTCACCGTCTCCTCGACGGGGCCGACGACGAGGAAGAAAAACAGGACGAGCATGATCGGCGTCCCGACGACCTCCGCGCCGAACGTCGCTGCGCCGACAACGTTGATAATCGTACTCCCGAGTTCGTTCAACAGCGCCGCAGCACCTGCGAGCACCATCGTGAGCAGGAACGTCACGACGAGCAGTGAGGCGGGTTCACCCGTCGTCACGTCGACGTGCCAGATGTAGGCGGCGATGAGTAGTGCAGGAACGACCGAGAGAACCACGAGTACGGTAACCACCGGATCCGTGACGGCATCGAGGTTGCCGAACTGGAATTCGGCGACGAGGACGAGCGCGGAGACGCCAATGACTGACGCGAGGGCGAGTCCAGCGGCCAACCACACGAGGAGCCGGTAGAACGTCCGTGCCCGATCTTCGGTCCCGACGAGTAGCCGATCCAGTCGTGTGCGTGGCTCCCACGAGGAGACTTCGTAGAGATCGACATCGTCGTCGGCGACACGCTCGACCGGATCTCGCTCCATACCCCCGACAACGAACGCGCGGGGGTTAGATGTTGTCCTACCCGAACTTGCCGGTGATATAATCCTCGACGCGCTGGTGTTTGGGGTTCTCGAAGATCGTGTTCGTGTCGTCGAACTCGACGAGCTGGCCACCGGTGAGGAAGACGGCTGTCTTGTCGGAGATCCGTGCCGCCTGCTGCATGTTGTGCGTCACGACCACGACTGTGTAATCCTCCGATAGCTCGGCGATCAGGTCCTCGATCTGTGAGGTTGCGACGGGATCGAGCGCGCTCGCCGGCTCGTCCATGAGGATGACTTCCGGGTCCGGCGCGATTGCGCGTGCGATACAGAGGCGCTGTTGCTGGCCGCCCGAGAGGTCGAGACCGCTCTTGTCGAGTTGGCCCTTCACCTCGTCCCACAGCGCAGCACGTTTCAGTGCCTGCTCGACGGCCTCGTCCATGTTGTCGGTCTGGCCCTTGATCCGAAGCCCGTACGCCACGTTATCGTAGATCGACTTGGGAAACGGGTTGGGCTTTTGAAACACCATCCCGATCTTGCGCCGGAGCGCGACCGGATCGACATCGTCGTCGTAGACGTCCTTACCGCGAAACCGGAGACTCCCGGTGATATCGGCGGCATCGACCAGATCGTTCATCCGGTTGATACAGCGCAGGAACGTGGACTTCCCACAGCCCGACGGACCGATAATCGCGGTTACTTCCTTTTCCGGGAGTCCAACTGATACCGGCTGCAGCGCCTGAATATCACCGTACTGGACGACCAGTTCCTCGGCTTTGAGAATCGGATCGCGCACGTCGGCGATCCATGGCTCCATCTCATCGTCGTCTTCGGAGCCGAAACTCCGGTCGGCACTCTCGTCGTCCGTTTCCGTGTCGACCTCCGTTGCTGTCGTCGTACCGAGTGATGTGTCGCTCATTGGTTATGTTGGTGTATCGTACTTGTTACGGATATAGATCGCCGTCGCGTTCATCAGCAAGAGCACAGTCAGCAGGACGACAATGCCTGCCGCGGCGACGTGCTGGAACTCCGCTGCAGGCTGTTTGGCCCAGTCGAAGATCTGCATGGGCATCGCGGCGAAGGCCCCGAGTGGACCGTCCGGCGGCGCGAACATCGCCGTCGCCGCACCGATCAGCACCAGCGGTGCCGTCTCGCCGATCGCCCGCGAGAGCGAGAGGATCATGCCGGTCATGATGCCGGGCAGGGCGTTCGGAAGCACGACGTTCCGGATCGTCTGCCAGCGCGTCGCGCCGACCCCGTACGACGCGTTTCGCAGGGAATCCGGCACTGCCCGTAACGCCTCCTGCGAGGAGACGATCACGATCGGCAAGATCAGCAGCGTCAGTGTCAGTGCGCCGGCGAGGAGACTCGATCCGGTGTTGAGCGCCCGGACGAAGATCGCCAGTCCGAGCAGGCCGTACACGATCGACGGGACGCCAGCGAGGTTGGCGATGTTGGCGTTGATCAGTGTCGTCAACCAGTTGTCGCTGGCGTATTCTTCCAGATAGATTGCCGCACCGACACCGAGGAACACGGTAAACAGCGCGGTCATGGCAATCAGGTAGATCGAACCGATCAGCGCCGGGTAGATACCGGCCGGACGTGTATCCGGATCGGCGTACAGCGCGGGATCGAAGTTCTCGACGAACCGCGATGGTGGGTACGTCAGGAACTCCCAGGTCACCCATCCCCACGCCTCGTACACCACGTCCGCGATCAACGCAATCAACGCGACGATGCCGACCATCGTCGCCGACAGGCAGAGCCCAACGAATATCTTGCCGTAGAGCCGCTTGCGCTGGACCTGTTCGCCGCCATCGAGCGGGAACTCGTCCTCGACGACGCCGCCGTCGGTTCGTGGTTCGTCGCTCATTGATACTCCTCCCTGTAGCGCGCTTTGATCGCCAGACTCAACATGTTCATCGCCAGCGTCATCACGAACAGCGTCATGCCGACCGCAAAGAGGCTCTGATAGCCGACCGAGCCCACAGAGACGTCACCCATCCCGACGTTAACCATGTACGATGTCATCGTCTGGATCGGCTCCAGCGGATTCGCGGTGATCTGTGGTGTAATCCCTGCCGCCAGCGCGACCGCCATCGTCTCGCCGATCGCCCGCGAGATCGCGAGGATGTACGATGCCAGGATGCCCGACATCGCGGAGGGGACGACGATTCCGGTACTGACCTCGAATTTGGTCGCGCCGAGACCGTAGCCCGCATTCCGCAACTCGTCCGGCACCGCGCTCATCGCGTCTTCCGACAGCGAGGAGACCATCGGGATGATCATGATCCCGACCACGATCGCCGCCGAGGCGGCGTTGAACGTCCCGGTCTGTGGAAACACGCGCTGGATGAGCGGGGTAATGAACGAGAGAGCGAAGAAACCGTACACGATCGTCGGGATCCCCGCCAGCACTTCGAGCGTCGGCTTGATGATCGATCGAACACGGGCACTCGCGTACTCGCTGAGGTAGATCGCCGTTGCCGTCCCGACCGGGAGGGCAACGACTGCAGAGCCGACGGTGATCAGCAGCGTCCCATAGACCAGCGAGAGCACACCGTAACTCGGCGGGTTACGCTGGGGCGACCACTCCGATCCGGTGTAAAACGTCAGGATCGAGACGTCCGAAAAGAACGTCCATGCGCCGCGAAAGAGCACGACGATGATGCCGACCGTTGTCAGGACCGACAGGAACGCACAGGCAAAGAAGACCCATTTCACGAACGTATTCCGGCGCTGTTCGCTTGCCGTTCCCGCATTCGTCAGTTCCCCAGTATCGGAGTACGAATCCGCCCCCGCCATCACCGCACCTCCGCGATTTTGGCTTCGAGGCGCTCGGACTCACGCTCTACCAGTGGGTCGGGAATGGGGTAGAATTTGACCCGGGGTGCGACACGCTGTGTCCATGCTTGCCCGTCGGGCTCTTCTCGTCGGAAAAAGAATCGCACGAACTCCCGAACCACTTCGCGTTCCAGTTCGTTCACGTTCACATAGACGTACATCGAGCGCGAAAGGGGCGTGTACGCAGGACCGTCCGGCTCCTCCTCGAACGCCCTTCCAACTGTCTCGTCGGTCGGTATAACCCCGCCGTTGTCGTCGTCAACCTCGACCAGTTTCAGATCGTCCTCGTTCTCGTAGAAGTAGCCTGCACCGCCAAAGCCGAGGGCGTCCCTGTTCCCGCGGACGCCCCGGACGATGACGTTCGTATCTGCAGTCTCGTTGTACCCCCGGCGGATGCTCCCTGCCTCACCGTTGATCGCCTCGGTGAAGTAGTCGTACGTCCCCGACGCCGAGTCACGCCCGTACAGCGAGATCTCCCTGTCGGGCCACTCGGGATCGAGATCGCTCCACTGCTCCACGTCCGAGCCCTGCCGCCAGAGCTGGTGGAGCTGATCGACGGTCAATCGATCGACTGGTCCGTCGGGATGAGCCATGATCGCGATCCCGTCGAGCACGGCTTCCAGTTCGAGGAACTCGACACCGTTTGCGTCGGCATCGGCCCGTTCTTCGTCGGTAATCCGACGACTGGCGTTCTGTAGCGCGGTCTCACCGGCTGTGAACTGCTGGAAACCAGCGCCGGTGCCCGAGCCGCGAACGGGAATGCGGACACCGTTGTTTCGCCACTGGAACTCCTCGGCGACTGCTGCGGTGTGGGGCAACACCGTGTTCGAGCCGTCGACGATGATCTCTCCGGTGAGGTCGCTTTCCTCGCCGCGGGTGATACAGCCTGAAAGTCCGGCTACGCCGACTGATCCCGCAGCAAAAAGGAATTCACGCCGCGACCGGCTGCAAGAAGACGCACCAGACTCCCGGTGACTTGCCATCAACAATACAGTGGTGATAGGAGGTCTAAATACCCTTCTATTATCAATATATAGTCCTATATAGCTATATGTTTGGTAGTTCATCATACTCTGTGGAGTGTAGAAAACACCACTCAGAATGGATATACCGTAACAATAGATTAGAACATCACTCCATAGATAGCAGGTGTTTAGTATCGGCTCGCTCAACTGCCCGTATGGAGACGCGAAAAGTCCAGATTACTGGCGGCTCGACGTATACGGTCTCGTTGCCAAAGTCGTGGGCGACGGAGAACGATGTCGCTGCCGGGACCGAAGTCGAGTTCCACGCCGAGGACGATTCGCTGTTGTTGACGCCAAAGAGTGAGCGCGAACACACGGAAGGAACGCTTGACGTTACCGACCTCGCGGGCGAGCAGCTGACGCGGGCGGTGATGACGATGTACGTCAGCGGCTTCGACCGGATCGCGCTCGAAGGATCGACCATCACGAGCGAACAGCGCCGTGCGATCAGGAGCGCTACCCAGAGCCTGATCGGCGTCGAGGTGCTCGAAGAGACCGGCGAACGCGTCGTCCTGCAGGATCTACTCGACTCCTCGGAGCTGTCGATTACCAACGCTGTCACGCGAATGCGCCTGATCGCCGAATCGATGCTCGCCGACGCCGTGACCGCGCTCGTCGAGAACGACGACGACCTCGCACGCGACGTCATCCAGCGCGACGACGACGTCGACCGGCTCTGGTTTGTCGTCTCGCGGACCTTTCGTGCGACGTTGCGCTCGACGAGCGCGGCCACGGAGCTTGGGCTCCCGCGCGAGGACTGTTTCGACTACCACTCCAGTGCCCGCCAGCTTGAACGGAGCGCAGATCACGCCGCCAAGATCAGCCAGCTCACCCTCCAACTCGGTGAAATACCCGAAGAAGTCAGCATGGAAATCGTCGAACTTCACGACAACGCCGCCGATATCATCGACCAGGCGATGGACGCGCTGCTGACCGACGACAGTGCCCGGTCGAGCGAGATTGCTCACGAGGTGCGCGAGTCGATCCTCGGGCTGGACGAACAGACCCGCCGCATCCACGACAAACTCCGCCAGCTCGATCCCCACGAGGCACAACTGCTCGGGATCATCGTCGATTCGCTCTCCCGCAGTGCGGACTACGGCGGCAACATCGCCGAGACGGCACTGCAGAAGGCCGCGCCGCGACCGTGAGCTCGAACTGAAACGTTCGACATTTTCTAGATATATCTTATAGATATTGCCGTTAGCACCATTATGCGGGGTCTATCGCCCATTATACTGGTTGTTCCGATCTAGAGCCCACGTCTAGTCACGTATCACCTTGTGTATATATACACACCCACGTCCGGCCACTCTCTCGTACGTGGCAGACGGCGGGACGCCGCTGTCGCGTGGTGAAAATATGGCAGACGAAGACAGCGGACGACTCAATCGACGGAGCGTACTGGCCGGGATCGGTGCAGCCGGTGCCGGTGCAGCGCTCGGGGGATTCGGCACATCAGCACTCTTCACCGACGAAGAGCATCTGGACGACAACGAGATCGTTGCGGGCGAGCTGGACCTGTTCATCGACTGGCAGGAAAAGTACGACAAGGGAGATGGGCTAAAGCTCATCGACGTGTTCCCTGCGGATGAAAAAGGGGGTAAAGAACAGGCAGACCTCGAAATAGACGACTTCTGTAAGACGTTCGGCGAGCTCGGTCCACCGCTCCACAGCAAGCGCCGGTCGGTCATCGATTACGATACTCGCGAGCCGACGAAGGGCAACAAGGCGGACGAGCCGCTTGTCTACCTCGACGACGTCAAGCCCGGCGACCGCTGGGAGACGACGTTCAGCTACCATCTCTGTGGTAACGACGGCTGGGTCTGGTTCCGGACGAAAAACAAGGAGTACCTCGACGCGCACGGGGAGGACAAGCCAGAGGACCATCTCGCTGACAAGGCGCATGCACGTGTCTGGTACGACATGTACGAGGGTCCCGACGGGGATGCCGCTTCAGTCACAGGCGATATCACCGAGGACACCACGGAAATCGACGAGATTTTCAGCACGCTAACTGACTCACGGTTCCCTGAACCCGGTGCGCGGAACTTCGATTGCGACGACTATGAGGAACGACTCGGTCGGTTCGAGGAGGGCGATCTGGCTGGAGACGAACTGTTCGAAGGCGATTTCGAGGAGAGCGATTCTGCCGAGGGGGAATGTGGAACAGTTACAGTCGATGAAAGGACGGGCGGGACTGTCACCTTCTCATCGGATGGACCTGTTCTGATCGTCAGCGTAAAAGGCGGCAACGAGGGCGAGAACGTCTACGTGTTCCAGGAGCCAGTCATCCTCGATGGAGCGACGTTCTCGACACCAACCGGGCAGGACATTAGCAACATCGACGTGTGCTGTGCTGCCAACGGCGAGGAGATCATCGAACCGGGCGATAACGTCTATCAGGAAGGCAAAGAGCCGCTCATCGCCGAGGGGACGCTACGGGAGGTTCTCGACGAGCTCAACGACGGCGTCTTGCTCGACGCCGACCCGGATATCGGATCGATGTACAACGACGACAGCGACCCGGCCTGTACCGAGGCCTCGACGACCCGGTATATCGGCTTCGAGTGGTGGCTGCCGATGGACGTGGGCAACGAGATCCAGCAGGATCGTCTGGAGTTCGACCTCGGCTTCTACACCGAACAGTGTCGACACAACCCGAACCCGCAGAATCCGTTTGTCGACGAACCGGACCGAATCGACCTGCCACCGAATGCCGATCCTGAGGCAGAACTCGAAGAGCAGTTCAATATCCTGTCGGACATCGATTTCGACACTAACGCGGTCGAGATCTGTGTCGAACAGCCGGAAGCCGATGGGGAAACGGATATTGGCGTCCAGGTCACCGATCACCACGGAACGTTCGATGAAACGCCGACGACGTGGAACCCCGGTTCTTCGTTCTTGGCATCACGAACGATCGAGTTCGAGGATGGCGTTGGTTGCTTCAAGATGGGCAACCCGGGCGTCGATGATGTGCTACTGACGCTCTTACCGTTCGATGGCGGTCTCGAAACCGTCGACGACATCGACAACATCGCCGTCGCTGTCGAGGGAGAAGAGCCAGCCAGCATGAACATCAGAGGCGTCGACGTGGCGCAGTCAGAGATGACCGCCGAGGCGAGCACCGGGTTCGAAGACCACGAATCCGACCGATAACGTTCTACATTTCTTTTTTATTGGCGTACTTGTCCCAGACAGAGTTACTCTCCTCTGACAGAGCGGGATTCAGCATATTGGCTGACGCTTCGAAGTGACTGGGGATCAGGGACCGAACTAACTGGAAAAAGAGGATTACTGGTCGTCCGAATCCGCTTCGCTCGCAGTTCCCTCATCATCCGCCGCTTCGTCGTCTGTCTCTTCCTCTGTGTCCGTACTGGTGTCGTCGCTATCATCTGCGTTCTCGTACTCTGACTCGTCGGTTTCGTCCTCAGTAGTCTCCTCGATATCGTCTCCAGCCTCAGCATCCGACGAATCGTTCACGTCCGACTGGCCAGGAGGTTCATCGGGCGGTCCCCCCGGAGATTCGTCCTGTTCCCCCTCGTCTTCACCCCCTTCGATCTCGTTTCCGTCCAGACTCACGCCGTCGCTCAACAGCCCGCCGGTCATCCCGATTGAGAGACTGAGCAGCCCCACAAGCGCGATTACGCCGACGAGCGCGACTCGACGTCGACGCCTCATCGATCCACCTCCTCGTCATCTGTCCGGGCGTCGTCCGACTGGTCGGATTCGCTGTCGGCGTCCGATTCCGCCGAGTCACCGGATTCGTCGTCGGACTCCGATTCGTCCATCCCTTTTTTCAGCTCCCAGACTTCGGTCCCGACCAGCGCCAGCCCCGGCAGAATCACCAGCGAGATGATGCCGATCGTCGTCTGCGCGAAGGCGACGAAGCGTCCGAAGTACGGGATCGTCAGCGTGACCTCGCCGATTACACGCTCGGCGGCCACCGGCTGTGGGTCAGGGTTTTCATTTGCGTCACCCTGTGTGACGAACTGCGTCTGGCCGTCCTCCTCTTCAATCTCGACGACGCGATGGGTCGTCCGGCGCTCGTCGTCACCCGGCGGTGCGAACGTGATTACGTCATCTTCCTCGATCTGATCGGGACTGCGCTCGGTAACGATCACGACATCACCGCCCTCGATTTCGGGCGACATGCTGTCGGAGGTGACGACGTAGCTTTCGTCGGCACCGATCACCTGCGGGACGGCGACCACGACGACCGCACAGAGGGTGATGATCAGCGCGAACCCAAGCAGGACGCGCGCGGCGGCGCTTGCCTTCCGGCGAAGATACGACATGCTCGATCACCCCCTGGGCGGCCCTTCGTCCCCGACCTGCATGCGTCTGTCGTGCAGTACGTGCGCTACCCCCGAGGCGAAAAACAGCGTCGAGAACAGCAACGCGCCGATTCCACCGGCCAGCAGCGAAAAGGGCGGGAGTCCGGCCACTACCAGCGCGGCGAACCCCACACAGAGCGCGCCGAGCCCGGCGTAATACGTACTCCACGGGATATCGTCGTGCGGGACGACATCGAGGTAGACGTCCAGTTGCGCCGCGGCGTCGGTCAGCGTGACCGTCGACCGATCGGCATCGAACTCGACGACGCCGCCGTCGTCCATCTTTGGCAGATGTGACTGCCGGAGCGCGGTGTACACGCGAACCCGTTGCTGGTAGGTGATTTCCTCGGGATCGGTATCGTTTTCCCACGCGGCGATGCGTCGTGAGAGCGTCCGGAGCGTCGCGCTCCCGTCATTCTGCCGGAGATAGTGAAGGACGTGGCGGCGTCGACGACAGCTCAACATCTGGAAGGCCAGTTCCTGATCGATCGGCGGGCGTTCGGTCCGACCCCGTGTCTCATCGCCGGATTCCACACCGTCCGGAGTGACCGTCTCGCTTTGCTGGACTGCGGTCGCGCTCACGCTCGATCACCGACGGGTGGAGTCGCAGTTACGACATCGTTGCTATATACCATCGTTCCACTGTCAGATGCAGTCTTCCGACCGATAGTTATGAAATATATTACAGCAAGTAAACGATGGCATCGATCGGTAAGCGGTGGTATCGCGCCGGTAAGCCGCTGCTAGCGGTACTGGTTGAGTCGGCGCTTTAGCCGCTTGGCGGCGTCACCAGCGGCGCTGGCAAACCGGTCGGCATCCCCCTCGGCCCGGTCGGCGTTTTCGCCAGCGAAGATGATCCCGCGCGAGGAGTTGACGACGCCGACGCCGTCGGCGAGGCCGTGTTCGACCGCCGCTTCGGCGTCGCCGCCCTGACTCCCGACGCCGGGGACGAGGAAGGGGAGGTCGGGGACCTGCTCGCGAACGTCTTCGAGCTCTTCGGGCGTCGTCGCGCCAACGACCAGTCCGATGTTTCCATGTTCGTTCCAGAGATCCGCGAGCGCGGCGACGCGCTCGTATAGCAGGTCCCCCTCAGCGAGTTCGAGATCCTGCAGATCGGCACCGCCCGGATTCGACGTCCGACAGAGGATGAAGACTCCTGCACTCTCGGTGTCGAGGAAGGGCTGAAGCGAGTCCCGGCCCATGTAGGGGTTGACCGTGATTGCGTCCGCGCCGGTGCTCCCCGTGTCGGGATCGACGAGTTCGGCGTACTGCCGCGTCGTGTTGCCGATATCCGCCCGTTTGGCGTCGAGGAGCACCGGCACACCCTTGCCCTTGGCGTAGGCGATCGTCTCTTCGAGTGCCCGCCAGCCGTCCGGATCCTCGTAGAACGCCGCGTTTGGCTTGAACGCCGCGGCGTGCTCGTGGGTCGCGTCGATGATCCGGCGATTGAACGCAAAGCGGGGTAGATCGTACTCGTGGAACACGTCGGGGAGTCGGTCCATGTCGGGATCGAGGCCAACACTGACGACGCTGTCCGTCGTCTCGATCCGATGGGCCAGTCGGTCGAAGAAGTTCATACTTGCCCGTGTGCGACCGGTCCACTACAAGATATCGATCGACAGCGGTGGCCGATCGTGCGGGGATAGATAGGCTCAAATCCGTGGGTGTGTACTACCATCTATGACGGTTTCGGCGGTCGTCTTCGATCTGGACGAGACGCTCGCGATCCCCCGACGCGAACGACAGACGCTGATGACGGACGCGATGGCATCGATCGGCGCGCCTACGCCCACGCGTGAAGAGTATCTGGAGGCCCACAGACAGCATCTCACCGGCGAGACACGTGCACCGATCTTCACCGACATTTTCGAGGCGTACGACGACGACGCTGATCCGGCTGCTGCGGCGGCGGCCTACCGCGACGAGATCGCTGGTTCGCTCCGGCCGGTCACCGACGCCGAATCGTTACTGGCCGACCTGCGCGGGAACTATCGGGTCGGTCTCCTGACTAACGGGCCGGTCGTCGCACAGCGAGACAAACTCGCCACGCTCGGCTGGGAGGACCTCTTCGACGAGGCGATCGTTACGGGCGAACTGAGTGCGGGGAAGCCGGACACTCGCGCATTCGAGGCGATCCTTGACGCCCTCGACGTTCCGGCAGCCGAGACGGTCTACATCGGTGACAAGGTCCGGACCGATATTCACGGCGCGAAAGACGCCGGGCTACGCGCGATTCAGGTGCTGTACGCGGGCGGCCCGGAACCTGACGACAGTGCTGACGCACACGTCGACCGGGCGGCGATGGCGACCGAACTCCCGGCCGCGCTCGGCGCGTTGTGACGTCCGGCCGGGATTCTGCCGACAGTCGTACGCCAGCCGTTGTATCATCCTGTAGTTTGTCACATTGTACACGATGTTACATTGTAACATCGCAGCAGACGTCGGGAAAGTAGCGAGCGTCGTTGAACAGGGGGCCGCTACTCGGCCAGCTCCTCGCTTACTGCATCGAGGACGGCCGCACCACGTTTGGTCTCCGCACCACTCTCGACGAACACGAGCGTCTTCGGTGGGTGGACGGCTTTCGGGCGGACCCGGAGTTCCTCCGCCTCGGCGCGCTCGGCGGCGACGTTCTGGCCTGCGGAAATCTCGATCCGAACCCGGTCGTCGTGGACGAACACCTGTGCGACCTGCCGCCCGTCCTCGACGTCGCCCTGCCGTCTGGCATCGTCCGGGTCCTCGATCGGCTCCTCGGTCCATTCGATGTCGTAGGCGCGCTCGCCCTCGGCGGTCCCCGAGACCGTCCGGTCCGGGTTCGTCACCGAGAGGCGCGCGAGCGCCCCATCGACACGCCCGTCGATCTCCGAGGAGAGTAGCTGGGCGATCCGGACCCCGTCGGTGACACGTTCTTCGACCATACCGTGCCTTCGAGTGTGGGGGGTTTCGGCGTTGCGTTCCGGGACGACGACTCGTCGGTCAAAGAGCGACTGTAGCCATCGCGGGCTTGATGACAACAGACGGTGAAGTGGCAGGTATGAAACGACGTGCGCTCCTCGTCGCTGCTGGCGCACTCGGTGTGGGATCGGTCGGGACGAGCGCAGCCGACGAGAACGACCCGGACTGCGAGGAGACGACCGAAATCGTGACCGGCCGGTCGGGCGACGAGGTGACCTCGACCGAGATGGTTCCCGCCCCGTGGTGGGACCAGGTAGAGCGCGTTCGGGCGGTACAGGACGAGTTGAGCGAGGAGTTCGGCGACGAGGAGTGGTTCGAGGCGACGGGCCGATCGAGCGGGAGCCGTGAGATTTGCGGCCGCAACGTTCTGGTCGTCACCGTCTACGCCTCGGACGTCGAGACTGCCCGTGAGTATATCGACGAGGACAGCAAGGACGTACCGCTGTCGATCGAAGAGCGGATCGAGGACCCGGTCTGGGATGTGGAAGGTGACGTAGCGCGCGAAGGTGATCAAGAGCGCGATACCGATGAAACAGAGGGGGAGACGAACAATGCGGACGACGAGGACGATCCGACGCCCGGCCCGGGAGTGGTCGGGGCGCTCGCCGGGGTCGGGACGGCGGGTCTGCTGCTCGGGAAGCGAATGGGCAACGGGCCGGACCGCACCTGATCGCGACCTGCGTCGAGTTCTCGATCACCAGCGATCGGTAAGAACAGGATTGGCACTACATTTCGCCACCGGGTTGGCCGTCTCGATTCCGTCTACCCGAGCAACTGGCACCGTTTTGCAGCCCTCCAACCGGGGAACTGTTATCCGAGTTGATCCCTTCGATACCGTGTATGTCGCCTGCTAGCGGGACGGTCGATCCACGGGCACCTCGATTCGGACAGGGGGTCACAGCAGCCCTGGCACTCGGTGGGGTCGTCCTCCAGGAACCGGTGTTGATATACATCCTGACAGCCCTGCTCGTCGTGGCAGTCGCCTCGCGGTGGCGGATCGACCCCTATCGGTTCCTGTGGCTGCGCGTTCGGCGGTTCGTCGATCCCCCCACGACCACCGAGTCGGCACTCCCACACCGGTTCGCCCGAGTCGTCGGTGCGATGTTCACGAGTGTTGCGTCGATCTGTCTCGTCGTGGCGGGAGTGACAGGCATCGGATCGCTCGCGCTGGTTGGCTATGGCCTCATCGGAATCGTCGGTGTTCTCGCGGCGCTGGGTGCCTTTGCAAACTTCTGTCTCGGCTGTCGGATGTACCGCCAAGTGTCGCTGTTCAAGGGCTGGAAACTGCTGACGACGCCGGCAGAGGATATCGAAGAGATGGCTCGTTTATAATTGGTGTCAGTAGATGATCGACTCAATGGAACCTGATCGGGCCTGGGTTTCCTGTGACCCTCTCCGGATGGATGCAGAGACGTTTTTCAACATCAACATCGGTGGGATCGCCACTTGAACTCGGATAAGGCATCATATACCGGCGTGCGGCGATTCATCTTCTCCCTGCTCGCTCCTCGAGGAAGGGGTATTCTCGCCTATCTTCTGGTAAATCGGTAGCCTCGGCACTCATGACTCATAATCTATCCATAGTGAATGTATACAACACGCCTTTAGGATCCGCTCGTTTCGTTACTGCTCGTCCAGCATCCGGATCCCACGCTCCACGACCGCCTCGGTCACGAAGAGACTCGTTTCACGCTGGAGTGCTCGCATCCGAGATACCGCCTCGTCTCTATCGAGTAATCCCCGAGAGTAACCGAGCGCAATTATGCCGATGGTGCCGTGTACTTCGACACCCGCGTCGGACGCTGCCTTTCGGGCGGCGAGGTCGTCGCTCAGGAGAACGACTCCCCGCTCTTTTGCGACCGCAATCGCGGCGCGTTCTCCGGCATCCAGTTCTTCAGCTTCAATTCGGCGTTCGTCGGCTTCAACGAGTCCGTACGAGAGGTCGGCTAACCCGTTCGGAACACCACCGGCTTTGACCTCCCTGTACACCGTCTCTGGAACGAGGAGTGTGTCAAACGTCGAGAGGAGTTCGAGCGAGTCGATTTCGGCGAGGTGAATGAGCGGTCCTGCATCCGAGACAGCCACGAGCGTCACGCGTTCAGGCCCCAGTCGACGTCTTCCTCGATGACCTCGCGCTCTCGGTCCGCTCGCTCGACTTTCGTTCGACCGACGCGCTCGATGGCCTCCTTGCGGTCAAGTTCGTCGTCGAGGTACTGTGTGAGCACGAGGTCCTCCCACAGGTCTTCTAGCCCGCGTTCGAGTGCCTGTTCGAACACTTCTGACTCTGGAAGGCCGCGAGCCTCCGCGATTTCTCGTACCCGGTCGGAAATTTCGGCGGCCATACAGTACGATTGCTCGGCAACGTTCATAAATCCGTGTCTGCCTACTCGGCGAGAGCCTGACCGGGGCCTATTGAGATCGCGATGGGAAACAACCCTCGGGAAATCGAGCACGTAGAGAAACACCTAACAAAGTTTGACACAGTGTGGATCGTCTGCCCGAGCAACGATGTCTGTGATGGACTGACGCAACGACTCAAAAAAGGGGTTACTGAGCGATTCGATAGTATTCCGGGTATTTCCGGACTTCAACAATGCTGATATCCCGCCGAGATAGGATTTTCCGGGCATCGGAATCTACTGTTCTATCTTTAAACAGCGAGAGCATCCTGCCGTTCACACCGGGCGAGAATGTCATGCGACTTACGGCTGTGAATGGGGATACACTACCGAACAGAACCCTGATAGTCTAATCAAAGAAATAAGACAACCTACTCTTCTTGGAAACATGGATCAAGACATATTTGACCTGTTTAGTGAAAGACACTCTGAGGAAGAGCAAATAGGTCTAAGAAAAAGCTACACAAGTCAAGGATTCGTAGAACAAATGGACAACTGGGGTAACCAACCCAATGAAGGATCACTGATAAGCTAGCCTTTTCCCTATATTCTACTCCAGTAACTGTTCCAAACCTTCGAAATCGGGATTTTCCCGTACTTCGCTGAAAGTATCTCTACCGTTATTCCAGTCAGCAAGCAAAGTAGGCTGTCTTGGTGTTCCAAACACGCCTACATGTCTGCCTGTTTCATTGTAATGATCTCCTGCAACTTTAACAGGGTTGAAAATCTCGTCTCTCTCCCCGTTATCCCGAATCATTTCCAAACCGATCGAACCATAGTTATCGGAGATAGTTACGTCTCTTGTTGATGGTCCAGACGCCGGGACGACTTGACTTAAAAAGAAGACGTCTTGTCTACGAGTTTTTATGAAGTATTTTACTTCTTCCATTTCTCCCCGTTCAAACTCTCCGAGAATCGATACATAGTCCGGGTTTGATATCCCGTCAACCATATCGATTCTTTCTATATCTTCTATGTGCGCTACTTCTGATCCTATTGTTTCGTGGTGGTACCAGTCGCTGTCAAGGTGTATAGCTTTAGATCCATGGTTGGTCCCCCCAGTGTCTGCTGTGTCGTCGTGAGGATTGTTAAAACCATTTGCGTGTACTTGGTCTGGTTCAAAATCAGTGTAGTTATGTATTATCTGTTCTTCTGTAGCTGCCTGTACCTGTGCATGACCCGAATGTCTACCTATTTCAGCTCTAACATGTCTGCCTACCATATCTATTAACTGGTTTTTTCCTTCTTTTGTAGTGGTGTCTATTTCTTCTATTTCTTTTGGGTTGAAATTTTCTACTACCTCTTCTCTGGCGCGGTCTCTTACTGCTTGCTGTCTTTTCCGTTCGAACCAGTCGGTCTCCAGATTGTGGTTGTCGAAGCTGTACGGTGTTTCGTGTTCTGTTATTTTTTGGTTGTCTACGTATGCTTCGATAAGATAGCTGGTTGGTAGTTTTTTTGTAACGTCTATCTGTTCTGTTGTGGTGTCGCTGTTTTTTTCTGTTTCTATGGTTAATGTGTTGGTTCCCGGTTCGAGCTGTGTGCATGCAATTTTTTGGAGGCTGTCTTCTGTGTCGTGTTCGAGCTGTCCGTTTGAACCTATTATTCTTATGTTGTCGGGTTCGACTTTTTCTTGGTTTTCGTAAAGGTTTATCCCGAGTTTGATGTAGTCTTGGTCTCTTACTGTGTCTTCCGTGTGTTCCCAGTTTTTAAGATCTGTGAGATCTGTTTCTGTGTTTTCCGGTTCTATCTCGATTTTGTATTCTGTGGTTTCTGTACTGTTTTCGTTTCTGTCTGGTAGATTTGTGCATCCAGCTAAACCGCCAGCTGTTGCTGTGGTAGTTGCCAATAGGAATTTCCGGCGTGAGTGAACCTCTTGGCTCATAGACAGTTGTTACTACCGAATTGGTAGTCCATGTTTCAAATAATTACCGGCAAGTGAACACAACCGGTCCAACGAAATCTACTGAGATCGAGCCCACAGAACTATTTAACTATCAAACACCAACTCTCCCTTGAAAATCCAAACGAAACGAGGAGAGTGAAAGAGGACTTGAAAAACGGCCTTTCAACCGTTTATACCATGGACGGATCGGCCATCAAACCAACAGTCACTGCCCGTATATTCGCACTTAGGAGAAGCGGCCTCGGCACTCATAGGGCTCGTCACAACCAGTTGCCGAGACTGGCTCGGAGCGAGTGCGTCGTCATCGGCCAGCCGACGCTACAGGGGGCGCGTGCAAGGCGGTTTCGGAAGGCGTCCCGCCGGACGGCTCACTCCCCCAGCGTGTACATGACCCAGCTCCGGGCCGGAACGGTTACCTCGACTGCCCCGCCCTCGACGACGTCGACGCTCGGCTGATGACCAGTGTAGTCCACGAGCGTCGTCCCCTCGTCCCAGGACGTCTCGACCGTGTACGTCTGGCGACGTCGGGAGACGTTGATCCCCGCAAGCAGGTTCTCCTCGCGCTCGTAGAGGTAGGTGTCCTCGCTGACGTGTCGGTCGATCAGCGCGCCGCGGGCGAGTCGGTTCTTGACCTCGATGAGTCGCTGGGTGTCGGCGTCGAGATCGGCACCGATCGTCGTGCTGAACAGGTGGGGAGTGCCGGGATAGGAGAGAATGAAGGCGTTCGCGAGGGCCATCTCCTCGCCTTCCGGGCTGTCCGGGCCGACACCCGGTCCGGCGGTGTCGTGGTTCTGGGCGAACGTGACCGCGGCGTCGGGATCCTCGTAGACGACGCCGTTGCCGCCGTCCTGTGCGAGGCCGGTGAGGTCGTCCTCTTCGAAGGCGGTGACGATGTTGCTGTACAGCGGGAAATCGAAGGCGTTCATCCCCGTGTCGACGAACTCCATGAGGAAGTCGGTGTCTCCCTCGTCCCACATCTCGCCGACGCGCCAGAGGTCCAGCTCCTCACAGAGGGGATTGATCTCCTCGGCGAAGTACCACGGCCAGATGTGTGCGGCAGCGTCGAAGCGGATCCCGTCGATCCCGAACTCGGCGATCGTGGTCAGATACGCCTCGTGGGCCGCCTGTACCTCGGGATGGGAGACGTCGAGGTTCGGCAGTCCGAGCAACGACTCGTCGTACTGTTCGTTTTCGATCTCGCCGCGATAGTTGAACGCCGGCACCTCCGTGAAGTGCTCTTCCACCTCGAACTGGGGCCACTCCAGCTGGGTCGTTTCCGTCGGGTCGTCCGAGTCGCCCCACCGGTCCGCGGGCGCGGGGTCGGGGTTCGCAACGTGGTTCAGAACGGTGTCGACGATCACCTCGATCCCACGCTCGTGGGCGGCATCGACGAGCGACTGGAGTTCGGCCTCGGTCCCGAACACCGAGTCGAAATCGCGCAGATCGACCGGCTGGTAGCCAAGCGGGGGGTGTGGTTCGAGGTGGCCGAAGTCGGGATGCTCCGGTTCGTAAAACCCCTCCTGGTCCTCGGTCCCGAGATGCTGGAAGTCGAGCTTGCCGACCGCCGGCTGGGGGAGCCAGATGGCGTCGATCCCCGCCTCCGTGAGCATCGGTAAGTCCGCCTCGACGTCGGCCCACGGCGTGTGAAAGTACTGGTAGATGACTCCCTCCCCCTCCGCGTCGGTCGTGACGCTCGCCTCGATATCGGGAATATCTACGGCGTCCGGACCGCCGAAGTCGCTTCCGGGTGTTGCACAGCCAGCGGTTGACACACCGAACGCCGCGGCCGAGGCGGCCGCTGCGCCGCGAAGAAACTCGCGTCTCCCCGTTCGATCGTCCGCCAGCGAGTCATCAGTGGGATCTATCACGATGATCTACTACATCGTTATTTTGAGAGCGTATAGAATACCGGGTTCTCGTTCGAGTTCCTGATACAGCGAACGATGTTCCAGCTACTGTTCGAGTGAGAAGACGCCGACGGTATCGACGCTGACCGTCTGACCATCCGCAGCCCCGTCGTCGACTGCGACGAGGTTCTCCGTGTCGACGGCCTCCGGAAGGTCGATCCGAACCGACTCGGATTCGAAGTTCACGACGACGAGCACCGTCTCGGGTCCGGACACGTCGGCTTCCTCACCGACCTCTCGCGTGAACGCCACTGCATCGACGTCCTCGTCAGTCGACTGGAGCGTCACGTCGGCATCGGGTCCGAGCACGTCGAGGTCGTGATACAGGTCAATCAGGGTCCTGTAGAACGCCAGATGCGCCTCGTCGTACTCGTTCCAGTTCATGAAGGCGCGCTGGCGACCGCCCGGCCGGACGTCCGCGTGGGCTTTGACGCTCCCGTCGTCGGTCCGGCCACGGTGGTCGTCCGGTTCGGAGACTCGCCCTTCGCCGTAGCGGCTGATCTGGCGTTCCTGTCCGTAGTAGAGCATCGGAAGCCCGGGCAGAGTGATGCAGGCGGCGAAAGCGGCGCGCTGCCCTTTCGCTGCCTCGTCCCACTCTTCGTCGGTAACCGCGTCGTGGTCGGGGTCCGCAAGGTCGACTGCGGTGCGGTTGAGCAGCCGTTGTTCGTCGTGATTTTCGACCGCGTTGATGACCCGCGAATGGTCGGGGATGCCGTGGTCCCGCCGGGTCAGGATGTCCTCGACGAGCCGGTCGGGATTGCTCGGATCGTCCGAGAAGTCGTACTGGTCGGCCATCCGCTGCTGGTTCTCGGTAAGTCCTTCGCCGTCTTCCAGCAGGTTCTGGGAGGTGTAGGTGAACCCGTACGAGTCGTAGTGCATGTCGAACTCGTTTTCCGAGAACTTCGGGTCGGTCGGGAGCGTCTCGTCAAGCATGAGGAACTCGCCATTATTCGCCCGCACGACTTCCCGGACGTCCTTCCAGAAACTGTGAGGGACGCCGTAGGCCACGTCACAGCGAAAGCCGTCGACACCGACTTCGCCCGACCAGAAGTCCGCGACTGCGAGGATATACTCGCGCATCGCGAGGTTCTCGTAGTTGATGTTTGGCATCCACTGCAGGTCGGCGAAGCCGGTCGCCCGCGGGGCGGCCTCGATCTGTGTACCGTCCTCGTCGTAGCGGGGCGAGTCCACTCGGTCCCACCAGTCGAAGTACTTCGAGTCCTCGTTCCAGGCCTCGACCGTGGCGCTGTCGCCTGCTTCGACAGATTGATCGCCCTCTGCAATAGTGTCGACGAACTGGTCGATCCAGCGCCCCGCGTGGTTGATCACGAGGTCGAAGAGGACGGCGATACCGTGGTCGTTACACGCCTCGACGAAGTCGGCGTAGGCTGCGACCGGATCGTCGTATCCCTCGGGAACGAGATCCTCGGCGATCCCGAGATAATCGAGCGTTCCGTAGCCGTGCGGGCCGCCCGGTGGCAGATCCATCTGCGCGCTCGTCGCGGGGACGACGGGGGTCACCCAGAGCACATCGACGCCCAGTTCGTCCAGATACTCGACGCCGCGTGCGCCGGTTTCTTCGTCCCCCTCGATCAGCGTCTCGAAGGTCGTTGCGCCGCGCTCGCCCGCCCACGACCGCGGGAAGATCTGATACATGACGGCGTCGTCGATCCACTCGGGTGGACGGTTCGGCAGGTATACGTCGCCATCGGGATCCAGTTCGATCGAGTCCTGCGCGCTCGCCACCTGGCCGTCGTAGGCGGCAGCGTGGACACGGGCCGACTCGTCACCCAGTGCGTCGAGCGAGACTGTTGCCGTCCGGGCGTCCGCACCGATCTCGATGTCTTCGGTTGCCAGCGCGTCCCGGTCGTCCGCGAGGAACTCGACCCGAACGTCGTCGGGATCGGCGTCGCTGGACGGCGCGAGCTGTGCGTTCGATTCGATCCGGAACTCCCCGGCATCGGCGTCGTACTCGCCGTCGAGTTCGATCCGGGGGAGGGGAGCGTCGGTTCCCTCGGGGAAGGCGTACAGCGTTAACTCGTGGTGCCCATCCGGCGCGTCGAGCCCGAGCACGTACTCGCCGGGCACGTCGGCCTCGAACTCCGCGGCGTGGTCGTAGCCCGCGTCGTAGCGCGGGATTTCGGTGTCGTCGGTCGCAAACGAAAGCACATCGCCGTCGCTGTCGGCGGGCGTCGAGACGACAGACCACTCGAACTCCCCGGGGTCGTAGTTGTCGGGATCGACCGAGAGATCGGTCAGGCGTGGCGCGAGGTTATCGCGGCCGCCGTGCTCGATGTCGACCTCGACGTCCAGTCCGTTCGTGTCGGCATCGATGACGAACACTGAGTCGTGAATTGGCTCGCCGACCTGTACAAACCGGGGGTGTCCGGGATGGGGCGAGTCGACGGGCGTCTGTGGATCGAACAAGGATGACATAGTTCGTCGTTTCTCACCCTGGGGACAATATCGCTTTGGTCTCGCAGTCGAAAGTATAATAAAACAAAAAACAGACGTATACAACGACGATACATGCCCCGTGACGACAGTGACAAAACGACCTCCATCGCGACGAAACTCGGATACTACCTCAGACGCGAGTATTTTTATACAACTCGCGAGTCGCCCTCTGACGGCCTACCGCTACTCGTGGACCTGATCGGATATACGGCTGTACTTGCGGTGTTTCTCGGCATTTCCTTCACCGTGTTTGCCACAATTGGTGCACCCGGACCCGGCATTATCAGTCTGATCCTCTACGTGCTACTGTGGCTGATGGTACAACTCGCGTTTCTCCACGTTGTCCTCTGGGTTGCCAGTAAACTCTGGCGGCTACTGAACGGATATCCGAAGGCTGCCAGCGCACAATGACTCCATAGTTCAGTCTTCGCCCTGCCGTTCCCGCATCCCCTGCCGGGTGAACTGCAGGCGGGCGCGGATCCCGCGGCCCTTGGTAAAGGAGCGGTAGAGGAGCGCCCCGACGACCAGCGTCGGAACGCTCGCGACCGCTGCAGCCTCCGGGGTCGAGAAGGCGTACAGCACGGCGACCGACAGCACCCCAGCGGCGACCACTAATCCGAGCACCAGCCGTTTCGCCAGTCGATCGAGCAGGTTACCCGAGTCCTCGATATCGGCGCGCAGATGGAAGTTCTCGCGCTCGATCCGGTCGAGCGCGTTCTCGGCTTTCGGCGGGACGTTCAACAGGGATCGGGCAGTACCCTGTAGCTCCTCGCCCGCCTCGGAGAGATAGCGACGCGCGGTCTCCTCGCGGTAGCCCTCTTCGGTGAGATAATCAGTGGCGATCGTGATGAAATCGAAGTCCGGATCAAGCGTGACACAGACACCCTCGACTACCGTTGCGACACGGAGCACGAGGGCGAGGTTTTTTGGCAGGCGAAAGGGGAACTCGTAGATCGAGTCCTCGATCTGTCCGACGATCTCCTGGACGCGATACGTTTCGATATCCTCTCCGCGGGCGTCGGCGATCGCCAGTTCGAGCGCGTCGGCCATCACCGCTCGGTCGGCGTCGGGCGAGAGCGTCCCGAGCTCGATCAGGACATCGAGAATGGCGTCGATGTCCTGATTCGCCACGGCGACGTAGAAATCGACGACTTTCTCCTGGACGAACGGGTCGACCTGCCCGCTCATTCCGAAGTCGTAGAAGACGATGGTGCCGTCCTCCTGTACCGCGAGGTTACCGGGATGCGGATCGGCGTGGAAGACGCCGTCGTCGATGATCATCTTGAGATAGGCTCGCTGGAGGGTCGTTGCGATCTCGGTCCGGTCGATCCCCTGCTCGTCGAGCCGATCGAGATCGTTGATCTTCGTCCCCGGAACGTATTCCATCGTGAGCACTTTGGGTCCCGAATGAGAGTCGATTACCGAGGGGATCCGCACGGAACTGTCGTCGGCGAAGTTACCCTTGATCTCTTCGAGCATCGCCGCCTCGCGCTGGTAGTTCATCTCCTCGCGGATCGTCTTGGCGAACTCTTCGGAGAGGTTTCGTAGCGAGAACGACCGGGCCTCGCCGACGAAGAACATCAGGATCGGCAGCGACCAGTTGATCACGCGCAGGTCGGCCTCGACCAGCGATTCGATGTTCGGTCGGCGGATCTTCACCGCGACGTCCTGTCCGTCGATCTCGGCGAGATGGACCTGTCCGAGGCTCGCACCACTGATCGAGTCGGTGTCGAACTCGTCGAACGTTTCGTCGACTGGTCCGAGCTCGTCCTCGATAACACGTTTCGCGTCGGCCCACTCGGCTGGTGGGACTTCGTCCTGTAGCTGGGAGAGGACCGTGATGTATTCCGGTGGAAGAATATCCGGCCGAGTCGAGAGCAACTGTCCGAGTTTGATAAAGGTCGGACCGAGTGTCAACAGCGACTCCAGCAGGTGCTCAGCACGTCGCTGGCGCGTCTTCCCATCGACCGAGCGGCCCCGACCGAACAGGAAGAACCGGTTCCGGTCGCGGGCGTACGCCAGCAAGAGCGGAAGGAACTGTCTCGCGACGACCAAAAACCGCCAGTAGGCACGGAGGTTTACCAGTGTCACCACCCCCGTCTACTCGTCATTGATGTCGATCGTCGTCTCGACCTCGGCTGTCGTCTTCGGCAGCGTGAGTTCGAGCACACCCCGGTCGATCGTCGCCGACCCATCCCGCCCCGTCGCGTCGGGTGGAAGCGGCAGTTCGGCGTCAAGAAACAGCGACCGATCCTCACGGAGATACTCGAACTCCCGTGGCAAGGCTTTCTCTCGGCGGGCCTCGATGATCAGTCGCCCGTCGGCAACCTGCAGATCGAGTGTGTCCGCGGTCACGCCGGGTAGATCGATCACCAGTAGATACTCCTCCTCGCTCTCCAGGAGATCGGCGAACACGGCGTCGGGCAGGTCCCGCAGAGCATCGCGCAGCGCTGACATGAGAGTGCCTTGGGAACGAGAAGCGAAAAAGGCGGTGGTCGCGGCACGACACTGGTTCACAGGAGTTCGGATGCGAGAACTATCCCCGGGACCAGCATAAACATGAGACCGAACACCGTTGCCGCGACCCCCGCTGCGAACTGTCGTTGTATCGAGTTCGACGCCGAGGCGTCCGCCACGTGAAACAACGGCGTCTCCGGCCCGTCGCCGATCGCGGCGTTGACCGTTCCGGTCGGTCCCTCGAACGGCCGGTCGTTGATCTGCCCGTACACGTGGACTGTATCACCCACATCGATCCGCCGCTCGACATAGCGGCGCTTGTCCCCCGTCGAGACGGTGATCGGCCCGATATCCGAACTGGCTCCCTCCCCGGGGTCGACATCGTCGATCGTCTCGAGGAACTCCGCGATCCGTCCCTCGGCAGTCTCGTCACGGCCGACGGTGATCCGATCGCCAGAAGTAAGCGAGAGGTCGGCGTCCTCGCTCTCGATCACTACCGACCCCGTCTCGTCCTCGACGAGAAACTGGACGCGTTCGTCGTCGGAGTGCATCGTTCGCCAGTTCGAGCCGTTATCGCTCGAGCGGTACCGCTGGACTTTGTACTCGTAGGCCAGACACTCGGTTCCGGTGAACGGTGCTGTAAGCGTCTCGTCGGCCGGGACTGCACTCGCTTCGAGTTCGGTTCGGCCAGTGCCGTGTGCGACCTCCATGACGTCGACGGGCTCGCTTCGCCAGAACAACACGGCACGGCGAAGCGCCCGGGCACCGACGAATACCGCGCCGACGCCGATGAGCATAAACACGCCAACGAACAGGAGTACCGGAATCGGAACGGTCCCAGGCATTGGTGGGGTGTCTCGTCGATCCGAAAAAGTTCTATCGGGTGTCGCCCGCTCGAAGGTGCCAGTCCGGGAACGTGGACACTCACACCACACCGAGCAGTGGCAGCGAGAACAGCGCCCCGGCGACACCGAACAACAGCACTGCTATCGAGAAGAACCGAAGAAACCGTTTGAGGCTGGATCGCGGGAGCCTCGTCGCCGACTGATCACTGAACACCAACCGGTCGTCGTCACTCGCCGTAATGAGTGGCGCTCCCTGACGGACGTCCACGGCTCCGTACGCCGTGACTGCATCCCCATCGTGGACGTGCCGCGTCTCGAACCGCTTCGCTTCCGCGTCGGTGTCCGACGTCGGTCTCGACCCGAGAAAGTCGGCGAGCTGGCGGGGCAACTCCGCCGGATCGGTGACCGATGTACGATGGGACCGACCTTCCAGCAGCAGCGTTGACGAACCGAACGGACTCGACTTGCTTGGCCCCCACCCGGAGCCTGAATCGGGAGGCGCTGCCTGTTTGTCGTGGCGTCGTTTCAGCCACTCGAAATCGACCATAATTTCGTCGCTCCCCGTATCGATGACCACGTCCCCATACTCCAGCCCGTAATCCGTGACCTGCCGTTGATTCTTTTTGCGACCGTTCCGTCGACGCCGTGGTCCTGACTCGCTGCGACCATGCAGTTCCCACGCATACGCGCCCACATCGCTCCCGTCGTCATCGACCGGCAACGTCACCGGGGTACGCACCCGCAGTTCACCGTCGATGATCGCCGTCTCACCGGAATCGTACGATATCTCGTCGATCGTTTTTGTTCCGGCCCGCGAAAAGGTCCGAAAGTTGCGGAAGGAGCCGACTGCGGGGTAGAGAAAGAGCAGGCCCATCACCCCAAAGAACAGCCCGATCACTATCGCTGCCAGCAGCCCCTCCATAAGATTCCTTTGTACTGAGCGTGCCTTATTTATTACGACTGAGATACTGTTCAGGAAATGGCGGGCGTGGACTACAGGACCGGTCCGCACGCGCGGTTTTTTGCCCGTCGGGCGATACTCACCTGTATGAGCGATACCGAGCCCGACCGCAAACAGTCGGGCTTCAAACGCCGGACCCCGGTCGAGGAGGCCAGAGAGCGACTGCGCGAGGCGACGACCCGGTGCGTCGGGACGATGGAGCTCCCGCTCACGCGGGCCGACGAGCGCGTCCTTGCGGAGTCGGTAAACGCAAACCGAAACGTCCCACACTACCGCCGGGCGGCGATGGACGGCTACGCCGTGCGCGCCGCGGATACCTTCGGGGCGAGCGAGCGCTCGCCGGAGCTCCTGCGCGTTACAGAGAGAGAGGCCGATCCCGCGCCGGGCGAGGCCGTTCGCGTGCACACCGGTAGTGAGGTCCCCGAGAGCTGTGACGCCGTGGTGATGATCGAGGACGTCGACGAGATCGGTGCCGAGCTGGAAGTCTTCGACGCGGTCGCCAGAGGGGAAAACGTCGCGCCGATCGGCGAGGACGTCGAGGCTGGACAGGCGCTGTACGAGCCGGGTCACCGACTGCGACCCTCGGATCTCGGCCTGCTGAAATCCCTCGCCGTCGACGAGGTCGAGGTGTACGATCAGCCGACGGTGGGGGTGATCCCGACCGGCGAGGAACTCGTCCAGCACGACCCCGACCCCGGAGAGATCATCGAGACCAACGGGCTGACGGTCTCACGGCTGGTCTCGCGGTGGGGCGGGCGCGCGGAGTACCGCAACGTCGTCACCGACGACCCCGAGAGCCTGCGAGCCGCGATTCAGCGCGACCTGACAAAGGATATCGTAGTGACCACTGGCGGCTCCTCGGTGGGCGAACGGGATCTCATCCCGGAGGTCGTCGACGACCTGGGGGAGGTGCTGGTCCACGGCGTCGGCCTCAAGCCCGGCCACCCGGTGGCGCTCGGCGTTGTCGAGGAGACGCCCGTGCTCATGCTGCCTGGCTACCCGGTCGCATGTATCGTCAACGCCGTGCAGTTCCTGCGCCCCGCGATGCACTGGGTGCAGGGACGCTCGCCGCCGCCACATCCCACACAGCAGGCCCGGTTGACCCGCAAGATCGCCAGCGAGCCCGGCACCAGGACGTTCGCCCGCGTCCGGACCGAGCAGGAGGGCAAAGAGCTGGTCGCGGAACCGACCCGCGCGAAGGGATCGGGCGTCCTCTCCAGCGTGGCGCTCGCGGACGGCTGGGTCGTCGTGCCCGAGGCCCGCGAGGGGATCCCGGAGGGAGAAACCGTTGAGGTCCAGCGCTGGGAGTGGTCGGCATGAGCGAGCGTCGCGAGTTCCGCGAACTGACCGATCCGGACGTCGCCCACGAGATCGTCGCGGACCTCGACCTCGATCCGGCTACCGAAGGCGTCCCGCTGGCCGACGCCCGCGGGCGGGTGCTCGCCGAGCGCGTCGACGCCGACATCGACGTGCCGGGGTTCGATCGCGCCAGTCTCGACGGCTACGCGCTCCGCGCGAGTGACACGTTCGGCGCGGACGAGGTCGATCCCGCCCGCCTCGACGTGATCGGCGAGGTCCACGCCGGTGTGGAGCCGACCGCCGAACTCGGCGAGGGCGAGGCAGTCGAGATCTCGACCGGCGCGGTGATGCCGCCGGGTGCTGACGCGATGGTGCCGGTTGAGCAAACCGACGAGGAGCGCGTGGATGATCAGCGAACCGTGCTGGTCCGGACCGCGGTCGCGCCGGGCGACAACGTCATGCTCGCGGGTGCGGATGTTGCCGCGGGCGAGCGCGCGCTCGGCCCCGGAACCCGCCTGACCGCCCGCGAAATCGGCCTGCTGTCGGCGCTCGGCGTCGACGAGGTGCCGGTCCGTGGAAAACCGACAGTCGGCATCGTATCGACTGGCGACGAACTCGTCCGGCCGGGCGAACCCCTCGACAGCGACGCCGGACAGATCTACGACGTCAACAGTTATACCATCGCGACTGCGGTCGAGGAGGCGGGTGGCGAACCCGTGCTCTATCCCCACGCTGGCGACGACTACGACGAGATGGAGCGGCTCCTGATCGAGGCGGGCGAGGAGTGCGATCTCGTCCTCTCCTCGGGGTCGACCAGCGCCAGCGCGGTCGACGTGATCTATCGCGTGATCGAGGACCGTGGCGAACTGCTGCTCCACGGCGTCGGCATCAAACCGGGCAAGCCGATGCTGGTCGGCGAACTTCCGGGCGGCGCGTACGTCGGACTGCCGGGCTACCCGGTCTCCGCGATGATGACGTTCCGGGTCTTCGTCGCGCCGCTGATCCGGGAGGCTGCAGGGCTTCAGGAACCAGACTCCGCGACGCTAACCGGCGAGATGGCCACAGAGGTCCGCCACGAGCAGGGACGGCGCCGACTCATGCCGGTCGGGCTGGTCGAGAACGCCGATGGCGACCGGCTCGTCTACCCGGTCGACAAGGGCAGCGGCGCGACCACGAGCCTCGCAGACGCCGACGGGCTCGTCACGATCGAGGCGACGACCGATTACCTCGCGGCGGGCGAGCCGGTCACTGTCACGCTGTTCTCGCCGGATGTCCGGCCGCCGACCGTCTTCGGCGTCGGCGAGGACGACCCTGCACTCTCCCGACTGCTGGATCGCCTCTCGAACCCGCGATACCGCTCCGTCGGAACCCGACAGGGGCTTCGGCGGCTCCGCGATGGCGTCCCGGACATCGCGGTGATCAGCGGCTCGCCGGGCCCGGACGTCGAGAGCGAGCAACTCGCCGCCTGGGAGCGCGAGTGGGGCCTGGTCGTCCCCACGGGTAACCCCGAGGGAATCGAGGGGCTCGGAGACCTCGTCGACCGCGACCTGCGGCTGATCAACCGGACGACTGACTCGGGCCTGCGGACGACCCTCGGCGAAGCCGTTGCTGATCTCGCGGACGAGCGCGGGACGACACGTCACGAACTCGTCGAATCGATCGAGGGCTTCGAGCTAGCAGCTCGCGCCCATGAGAGTCCAGCGCGGAGGGTCGCTGCGGGGCAGGCTGACGCCGGGCTTGGCCTGCGGGCGACGGCTGCGAGGCTCGATCTGGGATTCGTCTCTCTGGGAACCGAGACGGTTCGCGTGCTGGCGAACCCGGGTCGGACGGACAAAGAGGGGCTGGCGGAGCTACGTGACGTGCTCGCACACGCCGACGACGTGCTGGACGACCTTGCAGGATATCAGTAGGGAACCGGGCCAAGCTCCTCGAACGAACGGATCCGCCGGTCACCCCACACGACGAAGCCGCGCTCGTTCGGGTCGTATCGCTGGACGTGGATCCCGTCGAGTCCGGCGTTTCGGGCTGCACCGATGTCCTCCGCGCTGTCGCCGACGAGCGCCCCGGTGTGGCCGTTGTGCGCGACGCCGAGGTCGGTCATGGCACGCTCTACCGGTGCTGGGTCGGGCTTCCACCCCAGGTCGTCCGTACAGCAGATCACCGTGTCGAACCAGTCGGCGATATCGTGGTGGTCCAATACCGGACCGGTCAGGTAGTTCTGGCAGTGCGTGACGAGGCCGGTCGGCCGGTCGAGGTCGCCGACGAATTCGGCGTCCTCGTACAGGAACGTCGACTCGGCGCGGGTGGTTGGGTCCTCGACCTCGTGGAAGGTAGCCCAGAACCGCTGGGGGTCGATATCCAGCTGTCGCAGCAGCTGGTCGCGCTGCCCGCCGTAGCCGTGCCAGAGCAGCTCGGCCTGCCGAGTCGTAAACTCCTGACCGAGCCGCCGTCCTACCTCGTCGAGCACGTCGTAGACGTAGGCGGGTTCGACATCGACGAGCGTACCGTCGAGATCGAGCAGCCAGAAGTCGTAGTCGGGCACCATCGGGACACTTACGTATGCGTGGGAGCTGAATAAGTATTCTCCTGCTGCCGCCCCTAAACACCTCTCTAGGGTCCAGTATGTGCTCCCTTCGGCACCGGGTCAGTCACCGGACTTCCAGCGATCCCTTGAAGTATTTCGACAGCACCTCGCTGACGCTGTCGGCGTTGAACTGATCGAGATCCCTCGCAATCTCGGTTTTCAGTTCGTCCAGATAGGCGTCGTCGGTCTCGAATGCGCGGTACTCGACCGACTCGACGTCGACGCCGAGTTTCTCCGAGGCAATTTTGCACATGTGTTCCTCGTCGCCGACAGCGCCGCGCCAGAGGTTGTCCCGGAAGAACAGCCAGCCGTCCTCGCCCGGCGGGTTGGCCGCGCGATAGAGTTTCGTCTCGAAGGTTGCCGGATCGAGCCGTAGCTCCGCAGACGGTGTCGGGATCCGGAACTCCACGGCGAAGACGTAGCGGGCGTCCACGGTCAGCTGTGTTCTGACTCGATCAGCTCCGCCATGTGGATGTCCTGATCCGTGATCCCGCCTTCCTCGTGGCTGGTAAAGCGGATCTCGACTTTCTTGTAGCGGATCTCGATCGTCGGGTGGTGAAACTCTGCTTCCGAGATCTCACCAACCATCTGAGCGAAGGCGACACCACGGAGATACTCGTCGAACTCGTAGACACGGACGATCTCGTCGCCGTCTCGTTCCCACTCGTCAGGGAGTTGCTCGCTGATCTCGTCGTCGGATAGCAGGTCAGCCATATAACGCTCATTAACCTACGAGAAAATAAAAGGTGCCCTCAGAGAGAGTCATAGAACCCCTGTCGTAGTACATTGTCTGGTCAATTGCCTCGGGATCAAGCCCCGTGGTATCTGCCTCGATTATACTGTGAAGAAACAGGTATATTCTAACTGGTGTGCATGGTAGAACAACCGTATCTTGCACTACTTCTAATCAATAATTTTTTATAGATAGAATCAAAGACACTTCTATGGTAAGCAGACGTGGATTTTTGTCAGGAGTTGCCAGTACAGGCGCAGTTGCAATTGCAGGGTGTAGTAGCAGTAGTGTACCAGTTATTGGAGGAGACAGTGGCCCGGAAGATGCGGTTGAGCAATATCTCACTGCCGGACAGTCCGGTGATATCGAAGCCGCAAATGAGGTATTACATCCCGAATCCAGTATATACCCAGTTGAAGAAGGAGACCTTGAGAATGAAGATGATTTCACCGTTAACGACATAGATCAGGTTTCAACGAGAGAGCGGGTTGAATGGGAGATGGAACAATTCGGCGACTCAGGGGATGAAGCAACCGAAGAAGAAATTCAGGATCGGGTAGAGAGACTGGACCAAGACGCTGAGGAGGAACTCGATGAATTGGGTGCAGACGATTACGCTTGGGTTCTGGTGTCTCTACAGGGGGACGATGACGATGAGGATGAAGAAGTACCACTTGTGACGGTTCAAGATGACGGCGATTGGTATCTTCTGCTGTAACCGTACTTGTGTCACTATAGACAGGTCTCCAATCTAATAAATCAGACAGCTTCATAGCTATCTGCTAGTATGTAGTGAACTACCCCACCCTACTCGCTCACCGCTGATGCGGTTCGCTCCTTAACGGTGGGGCTTCCTGTTTCCATGACGCGCTTTGCAGACACCGAATCGGTGTCCACAGGAAGCGCAGTCTCCACAGGCGTTGATTCGGAGTGTCCCACTCCTACATCTTCGAGACCGCGAGAGAGGATGTTCCACGACGCATTCGCGTCTCTGTCCGCTTCGAGCCCACACGACGGACACGAATGCTCACGCACCCACAGCGGCTTGTCCGTCTCCGTTCCGCACGACGCGCATTCTTTGGTCGTCCCTCGGGGGTCTACGGCGACGAAGTGCGTTCCTTCGCGTTCGCACTTGTATTCGAGCATTCGGAGGAACGTTCCTCACGAGGCTCCGGCTCGATTCCGAGAGTTGCCGGGGAGTTCGATCAACCCCTTCGCGTCCAGGTCCTCAACGGCCACAAGGTCGTATTCTCGGGCGTAGTAGTTAGATAACTTATGGAGGAAATCTTGACGCTTGCGTTTCAGGTCGGCGTGTCGTCGGGCGACCGTCTTGCGTTGTTCCTCCCAGTTGTTCGAGCCGTGTTCCTTCCGCGAGAGATCGCGTTGGGCGCGTTCCAACCGCTCGCGTTCAGCGGAGAAGTCCGGCGACTCAACAGCGGTTCCGTCCGTATCGTGTGCGTACTTCAGGATACCAACGTCAATTCCGACGACTCGCCCTGGATTCTCCGGCTTCTCGGGTGTGTCCTCTTCCACGTCGATCCCGAACGTGGCGAACCACTCGCCCGTGGGTTCTTGCTTGACCGTGACCTGTTTGATGATCGCGTTTTCGGGAATGCCTCGGTGGAGATTGATGGGTATCTCACCGATTTTGCTCAACCACAGGACAGGCCGACCACTCGTATTCTTGAGTTCGAAGCCGGACTGGTTGTAGGTGAGCGACCGATATTCCCGAGGCGGTTTCCACTTGAGCATCCCCACGGCACGTCCGTTCTCCTTCTGTGCCTTGAGCGTGGAGAGGTTGTCGTAGACGCGCTTGACGACCATCTGCAACACTTTTGAGTGAATGTCTCCGAGGTCGTCCCACCACCTTTTGAGGTCGGGGAGTGTGCCCTGTACCTTGTAGCGTGCTGGAATGTCGTCTGCCTTGTTGAGTTTGTAGAGAACGTGGTTGTAGAGTTGTCTACAAGCATCGACGTGGTGCAGAAGCGTCTCGGTGAGGGCTTCCGGCGGGTCGAGTCGATACTTGTAGTTGTAGTGCATGGGCTATTCGTCTGGATCGGGTTCGGAGACGCGGACGACTTTCACGTCGGCTCCGCGCCAGCGTTTGGGGACGATGACGTGGGCACTGTTCCCCGACGGTTTTGCGGTTCCGTCGAGGACTTCTTCGCCTTCGATTTCAAACCTATCCATCATCGATGTATAGACTTTAGATAGACATAAAGGGAGCGGTGGGCCTGTGGGCCGGGTGGTGAACGTGTTTGTGAACCGTGCGGCGCTGTACCCCTCCCTACTGCGCTACTCGGTCGCTTCGCTCCCTGCGTTGCTCCTTGAGGAAGGGGACTTAGCACCTGAATACAGTTAAAACGAACTACCGCCAGATGAGTAGTCAATCGTCCGAGAGTACGCTCTCGACGATCTCATCCGGGACCTCGTCGGGGAGTTCGCCAGGGGAGATTTCCGCCAGCGCATCGGGCAGCTCAGAGGGGTCGACACCATCGGGGAACGGCGGGTACGCCTCGCCGTCGAACTCGGGATCGAACAGCTGTAACGCCGTGTTGATCGTCGTCCAGTCGTCCTCGCCCGCGGCTTCGCGCAGACTTCTGGTTGGTGGCGCGAGCAGTTTGTTTACGAGCGCGTCGGCCATCGACTCGACAACCTCGCGTTCGCCTGCGGTGAGTTCGCCGTCCGTTTCGGCTTCCAGTTGCGAGATTGCGGTCGAGATCTCCTGTGATTTCACGCGATCCGCGCTCTCGTACATCGCCGCGATGACCTCGTCGGCGCGCTTTCGTTTGTACTGGTCGAGCAGGCGGTCGAACTCCGCGTCGATGATGCGCTTTGCCTCTGCTGCCGCTGCCCGGCGCTGTCGGCGGGTCTGTTCGGTGACCGACGTAAGCGTGTCGAGGTCGTACACCGTCACGTCGTCGAGATCGGCGACCGAAGGGTCGACATCACGCGGCTGTGCGAGATCGACCACGACAGTCTTGCCCCCGTGCTCGAACGGCTCGGCGCTGATCACCGGCTCCTCACTGGCAGTCGTCGAGACCACGAGGTCGGCCCGTCGGGCGACGGTGTCGAGGCCCTGTAGCGGGACGGCGCTCGCGTCGGCGTCAACCTCGTTCGCCAGATGTTCCGCATGGGGCACTGTCCGGTTGGCGACGATCATATCGGTGATCCCCCGGTCCGCGAGCGCCTTGACTGCGGTCGTCCCCATCTCGCCTGCCCCGATGACGAGCGCTGTTGGATCGTCGACACCGAGGTCGTTTACTGCGACCGTCGCGGCGGCGCTTCCCAGCGAGACGATCCCTTCGTTGATTTCGGTCTCGGTCCGAACGCGCTCGCCGACGTGGATCGCCTTCGTGACGGCGTCTTCGAGCATCGGACCGATCCCGTCCTCGCCGCGTGCATCCTCGTAGGCAGTGCGGACCTGCCCGAGGATCTGATCCTCGCCGAGTACGAGTGATTCGAGCCCTGCGGCGACCCGCATGAGGTGTTCGAGGCTCTCCTCGTGGTCCAGATACCGGATAGAGTCGTCATCGACGTGCGGCGCGAACGTCTCGAACGCTGCACGTCCGACTGCGGCGTCGTCGGTGACGACGAACGCTTCGGTGCGGTTGCAGGTGTGGAGCGCGAACGCCTCGCTCACGTAGGGTTTGGCGATCAGATTGGCGACTTCGGCGCGCTGGTCGTCTGCCCCCGCTCGTGCCACGTCGTCGACAGACGCACTGCTGTGCGAGACGCTAATGCCAGTGACGACGCCCGTCGCTTGCATCATTGCTCACCACCGTGGGTCTCCCCGAGCTCCTCCTGAATCACGTCCTCGGCCACTTGGCGACCCTTGGATGTTCGGGTACGTAAAGCCTTCCAAACGTCGGAAGAATTGACGACGGTTCTGACGGCGTCCCGTCGCTCGCCCGGCGAGGGCGACCGCTCCCGGAGTTCGCCGCGTAACTCGCCCGTCAACTTGGCCATCGCACCGGCTCCCTCGATATCCGATTCGATCTCCTGGCGAAGATATCTCGATACTGCCGGACTCGCCCCACCGGTCGAAACGGAAACGACGACTGGGTCGTCCCGGATCGTCGCCGGCACCACCACGTCGTCGACCGGTCGGTCCGCCCCGGTCGCATCGCTCCGATCCGTCCGGTTGACCAGCGCACCGACTTCACGGGCCGCCTGCTCTGCCGCCTCGTTGATCGCCGCGTCGTCGGTCGCCGCGACGACCAGCGCCGGATTCGTCCGGTCGACCCACTCGCGGATCGCCTCCGCGTCCGGCGCGTCACGCACCAGTTCGCTGTCGCCGAACTCCCCGTCGAAGGAGGGGCTGACGACGATCACCTCGGCTTCTCTGGCGAACCGGCGGGCCTTTCGCGCACCGACGGCTCCACCGCCGAAAACGAGAACGGTCTCCTCAGTGAAATCGTGCAGTAGTGGAATCATACGTCGGAGCCGGCTGTGATATCCGATTGGTTCGGGGGCTGTGACATGACTGTTGTGCCGTACATGTGTGGGCGTTACTCCGCTCCCGAAGCGGTGTTCGCTTCTGCGCGTTCGTCCAGCCTGATGCCGGTCTTTTTCAGAATCTGCGTCGAGAACAGCGAGTCCCAGTCGCCCTCGTCGACGTCCCAGTACTCGGCCATCCGGTCGCGAACCTGCTCGATCCGGCGCTCGCTCTCGGCCTCGGTGCGCCCGTGGGTCATCGCGAAGAAGTTGTACGGCCAGACCCCCTCGTGACGGGGTCGTCGATAGCAGTGGGTGACGAAGGGTAGTCCGGCGATCTCCGGCCCGACCTCGTCGACCAGCTCGTCGGGGACGTTCCAGACAGTCATCCCGTTTTCCGTGTAGCCCAGCGCGTAGTGGTTTGGGATCACGCCGATCCGGCGGATCTTCCCCTCGGCATTGAATCGCTTGATCGTCTCGACGACCCACTCGGCCTCCGCGCCGATCGCGTCGGCGACGTCCTCGTAGGGCGTCGGAGAGAGCGGCAAGCCGTCCTGGATCTCCAGAACGAGATCGAGTTCCGTGGGAGTGAGCGTGTCGCGCTCGCTCGGCGTGACGTCCGGGCCGAGCGCAGAGCAGTCGACCGCACCCCCCTCGATCGGCCCGTCGACATAGAACTTCGCCTCGACACGGAACTCGCGTTTTTTGGGCAGGTTGTACGTCTCTTGACCTGTCGCATCTTCGATTTTTCCGAGCACTTCCCCGACCCGGTCAGGATTAGCGACGCTCACAACGAACCACATGTTGAGGTGTGGGTGCTCGCGTTCGTAGTTGTGTGCGACCTCCGTGAACGCGTTGACCTGTTCAGCAACCTCGTCGAACCGCTCCTCGGGGGCGTGCATGGCGACGAGCGTCGCCGCACCGCCGATCTCCTGGGCGTTGATCAGCGCCCCAAAACGGGTCAGCGTGCCGTCCTCGTCCAGTTGCCGGATCCGTGTCAGTAGCTCGTCCGCAGAGATATCGATCCCGTGGTCAGACAGTGTCGCCGCTGCCGGTTCGAACGGCTCGCGGACGACGGGAAAACCGCCCTGAAACGCGTTGACGATCGCCCGGTCCAGACCGTCCAGCTCCGCGGCGTCAGTGTTCATACACGTCACTCGGGAACGACCGGACATAAGCCCCTCGGCACCGAGCAGGCTCGTGGTTCCCACCTGGGTAATCGATCATCCGAGAAATTAATTGGGCCCGGTTCCATCGACCGGCTATGAGTGGCCGATACCGGTTGACGAGCGTCGAGACGGTCCGAGACGAGGGGTCGTGGCTGTTCCGGGTCCGGGATGCACACGGCGCGCGCGAGGAAGTGATACTCGTCCCCTGCGAGGAGTCGGGTGTCGAGGCGTGGCGCAACCGCTGTACGCACGAGAACCAGCGTCTCCATCGCGAGGGGGTCGGTGCAGCCGTCCGCGAGTCCGGCATCGTCTGTCCGAAACACGGCTCGATCTTCGACACCTGTTCGGGTGCCTGTGACAACGGGGAGGCCGCGGACACGACACTCCCGTCGGTCGATGTGACCGTCGAGAACGGACAGGTGTACCTGACAGATGACGACGTTGATTACCTCGGAACCGGCGGTATCGACGATGATGAGGAGGACGGGCCGAGTTCGAGCTCACACCTGCAGTTCTGAGTGCGGTCCAGTACGGGAGCCACTAGCCTGCTCACTCGCCTTTGACGCCGCTCACTGCAAAGCCAGCGTCCTCGATATCCGCGAGGATGGCCTCGTGGTCCGCGCTGGCCTCGTAATAAAAGACGATATCGAAGGTACCCTCGCGGAGCAACTGCTGGCACTCCCAGACGAACTCTTCGTCATCAAGCGTGAGCCCCTGATGCTGATTCGAGGAGAAGTCGGGATCGTCGTTACCCGAGTAGACGTAGGTGTCTTTCGGGTCCAGTCCCGCATGCTCGGCGATAATGTCGCCGACGTCCAGTGTCGCCTGCATCATGTCGATCTCGTCCGGGGAGCCCAGATCGGTGTGGACGACCGCGCCGTTGAGCTGGATCTCGCCCGGTTCGAGTAGCTGTTTGGTGCGTCGATGCAGATCCTCGTCGAGTACCTCGGGCATACCCATACTTTCGGAACTGAACGTATATCGCTCACGGTATCGCCATCGCTCCACACGCACGTGATGCGGTGAGCGATCGGGATACCATCGGCTCAACGGGACACGGTCGGCGTGATCGAGATACCGTCGGCTGGTGGATGTTGAAAATACGGGAAGACGTACTGCACGGGCGGACCGCCTGAGTGTAACCCCAACGCGACGCCCGGAGTCGCACCGTTCGGGTCTTACAGGCGGACGAGGTTCGTCGCTCGTGGGCCTTTCTCGGCCTCTTCGATCTCGAATTCGACTTCCTGCCCCTCCTCGAGGTCAGGACCGCCGACGTCTTCCATGTGGAAGAACACGTCTTCGTCCGCGTCGTCACTTTCGATGAATCCGTAGCCGCCCGTGTCGTTGAAGAAGTCAACCGTACCTTTCGCCATTGCATCTATCTATCGTACATACGAGTATAAAAACGATTGGGTTCCGATCCGCAGTTCGGCCGCCTGTGATCCCCCGAACTATCGGCCGAACCGGCGCGAGCGCTGTTTGTACTCGCGAACGGCTCGCAGATAATCGCGCTGCCGGAAGTCCCGCCAGTTGACGTCGGTGAAGTACAGCTCCGAGTAGACCGACTGCCAGATCATGAAATCCGAGAGTCGCTCGGCTCCGGTTTTGACCACCAGATCCGGGGCGTCGGGGAAGACCAGCCGCTCCTCGACGTCCTCCTCGGTGACTGCACCCGGCTGGAGGTCGCCGTCCGCGACCTCTCCCGCGAGTGATCGCACAGCCGCGGTGAACTCGTGTTTCCCGCCGAGACCGATGCTCACCTGAATTGGGGCGTCCGCCCGGGTCCGATCTGTCGGCCCCCTGATCGCCATCGGTTTCGGCGCATCGACGTCCTGCAGTGCGCGTTCGAGCGTCGGGGCAACCGCCTCGTCGAGCACGCTGACGTAGACCGTCACGCGATCGGTGCCGTACTCGAAGGCGAGCTCGAAAAACGATTCGAGCGTGTCGTAGGCACCGCGTTCCAGCAGGTCGCGCTCCGCGAGGACGAGTGCGACGTGTGCCGGGGGCGCGGCCTCGTGACGGCGGACGCGAACCGAGAGATATCGGTCGTACAGTCCCACGTGTCATCGATCAGCCCGCTCCGAAGTAAACACACTGGGTTGAAACAGGACCGGTTCGGGACTCTTATGTAAGCGACAGGTAAAGGAAGGCAGTAGTGTGAGTTCGCCAGTACGACGAGCAGGGGCGTTTGCCGGTGTCGGGACGCTCGCGCTCGTCGCACCAGTCGACGAACGCGTCGCGACCGCGCTCTTCGCGCTGATCGCGCTCTCTGCCGTCTTCGTGACGGACGGGCCGGTCTTCGAGCTGTTCGCCCGCCCCGGCGACCATCGCGATGAACGCCTGAAGGGTCTGGTCGGTTTCTCCGTCGCCGCCGTAGTCCTCGGCTTCCTCACGAGTTTTACCGGGCTCACGGTACAGGTGTTCGCCGGAGCGATCGTCCTGTATGCCTACGGGAACCTCGCTGCCGAGATCGGCCGAAGCTACGGCGACGGCCCCTTTGCTGACGCCGCCGGGTTCGTCGTCGGGGGGCTACTGGCGGGTGTTGCGGCCCAGTACCTCGCCCTGCTACTCGCTGGGAGTCCGCTGCCACACGCCTCACAGATCGTCGTCATGGCGACCTGTGGCGCGCTGGTCGGTGCACTGATCCGGACGGTGCTGCTCGGCCGGGACGATCCACCGGTGATCCTCTCGATCGGGCTGCTTCTCTGGTTGCTCTCGGAAGTGACTGTCACGACGAGTACGCTGGATGTCGCTATCGCTCTCGCCATTACCGTCGCGGTCGGCTATCTCTCCTACGCGCTGGAGACGGCCTCGGTCGAAGGGATGCTGACCGGTGTCTTCCTCGCCTTTGTCGCCATCGTGCTCGGGGGCTACGCCTGGTTTGCCGTGATGATCGCCTTCTTCGGCATCGGCGGACTCTCGACGAAGTACCGCTTCGAGGAGAAACAGGCTCGCGGCGTCGCCGAGGGCAATGACGGCGCACGCGGGAGCGCGAACGTTCTGGGCAACGCCACGGTCGCGCTCGCGTCCGTGTTCGGCTACGCAGCCGCTGATGCGGGACTGATCGATGTCGCCCCGCTTTTCTTCCTGTTTGCGTTTGCGGGCTCGCTCTCGACCGCGCTGGCCGACACCCTCTCCAGCGAGATCGGGAGCGTCTTCGACGACCCGCGGCTCATTACGACGTTCAAGCGCGTCGAACCCGGTACTGACGGCGCGGTAACCTGGCAGGGCGAACTCGCGGGGGGTATCGGGGCAGGGACGATCGGGCTCTTGACCGGGCTGCTGTTTGCCAGCGTCGGGACGACCGGGTCGCTTGTCGTTGTCGTCGCCGGCATCGCCGGGATGACCGTCGATAGCCTCGTCGGCGCGACGCTCGAAGGCACGTATCTCGCCAACCAGAGCGTCAACTTCCTCGCGACGCTTTCGGGCGGTCTCGTCGGCGTCGGGCTGGCGATCGGACTGGCTCTCGTATGATCCGCTTCGCCGATCCGAGCGACGCGCCGATCCTCCGCGCACTCCAGTCGCTGCTCCCCGAACCTGCCCCGGAAACGCTGGAGCGTGCGCTTTCGGGCTACGGTCTCCTCCTCGTCTCGGCGGACGACAGCGACACGCCGGTCGGCTACGCGCTCACCCTGCCCGGGGACGAGCACGCGTATCTGGCCGAACTCGTCGTCGCGCCGGACGCCCGCCGTGAGGGGCGCGCGACGTCGTTGCTCGGGGCGACCGTCGCACGGCTCCCCGACGGTGTAACGACGCTCTCGCTTGCGGTCTCGCCTGACAACGAGGCAGCACGAGAGCTGTATGAAACGGCTGGCTTCCGGGTCGTCGACGTCGATCCCGAGTACTACGAGAGAGGGCCAGCACTGATACTCGCGCGGACGGTGTAGGCGGGAGAAGAGATCGACGGCTGGCGCTACACCGGATCGTCGACCAGCTGATCGATCGTTCGCAGCCTGACGTTCGTCGGGCGTTTCGTGAACTCGCCGAGCGACGCCGACACCGTCTGAGTGACGCCTCGCTGGGCGGCCAGATCAAGCAGTCGCTGGGTGAGCGGTCCGTCGAGCACGAGTGCAGTCGGCGTCTCTTCTGTCCTGTCGAGTAGTTCGAACGCCTCCGAGACCGCCTCTTCGGCGACAATGTCGCACTCGTCGTCGAGTAGTCGGACGAGGGCGTTTCCGGCGACGGCGCTCGCGTGGCCCTGGATCGTCTCTGGCTGGGTTGCACCGTCGTCCGCCGCATCGTCTACTGGCTCCTCGCTCGCGTCGGCGTTGGCATCTGCCTCCGACATCGTGTCACTGTCGGCCGATTTGGCAACTGCGTCGTCGCTTTCTACCGCTGTGGTATCGGGTTCCGGATCGATTGTAGTCGCTGGCCGGTTCTCGCCGCCGTCCGTCCCGTCGTTCGTCGGTGCCGGACTGGCACTCCCGTCCGTCGCCGCAACGGCTGTGCGCGGGGCAGTGGCGTCCTTGACGACGGTGTAGGGTACTTTCTCGCGGAGCGCCTCGAACACATCGTCTCTGGAGAGGTCCTCGACGGACTTGCCGTCCGGCGCGAACGTGACGTAGTCGATATCACCGACCTGACTGAACTCCTTGAGTATCAGGTCGCCACCGCGGTCGCCGTCGAGAAAGACGGTCGTCGTGCGCTCGTTCGACAGCGCCGCGACCGACTCGGGAATGTCGGTTCCTTCGACCGCGATGGCGTTTTTGACGCCGTACTGCAGCAGCGTCAGGACGTCTGAGCGTCCCTCAACGACGATGATCGCATCGCTATCCGCGACGCGTGGCCCGGCGGGCAACCCCTCGTGCTCGGTAATATCGGCGACCCGGACCTGCTGGCGGACCTCGTCGAGGATGCGCTGGCTGGAGCCGGTCGTCTCGTCGAACGCCTCGACGAACAGCTCCTGGGCGCGCTCGATCACCTCTCGGCGTTTGGCCGCGCGGACGTCCTCGATGTTCGTCACTTCGAGGTCCGCGCGACAGGGCCCGATCCGGGTGAGTGTCTCCAGTGCCGCTGCGAGCGTCGCCGTCTCGACCTTGTCGAGGCTGGTCGCAATCGTTACAGTTCCGTGCGTCTCGCCGCCCGTGGAGTCGATTTCGACGTCGATGCGACCAACTTTCGAGGACTGCTGTAAGCTTCGCAGATCGAGCTCGTCGCCCAGCAGTCCCTCGGTCTGCCCGAAGATCGCACCGACGACGTCACTGCGTTCGACCACCCCGCTGGCGATGACGTCGGCGTGAATGAGATATTTCGTGGTGTCGTCCATTGATGATCTGCCCCGGTGTGGGGCGTGAGTGTGATGTGCCCATGATGATCGCCATGGAACAGTTTATATACGAGTTCGGCGGCCCAAATAGCTGTCGTCACGCCCTCGTACAGCCCACAGATGGTGGTAATCGCCGCTTTGCTCGCTAACTACATATCTCGAAGTGATTCACTACAATTTTCGAAGTATAATACTACAGAGAATGAACCGTTACACTACAATTTCTGTAGTTTACACTACGACATCTGTTGTCTTATCGCGCCTGATGCGGATCCTGCAAGACGGCATCGGCGGTCGCCAGCGAGGCGAGTGGATCCTCGGGATGGTCGTGCTCGAACAGCAACCACTCGACGCCAGCGTCGCGTGCCGCGTCGACGCAGGCCGGAATATCGAGCACGCCGTCGCCGAGGTCCGTTGGCTCGCCCTCGGCGGTGACGTCTTTGAGGTGGACGAGCGGGATCCGATCGCTGTACTGGTCAAGCAGGTCGACGGGATCCCGACCGGCGGCCTCGGCCCAGCCCAAATCCAGTTCGAAGCCGACCGATTCGTCGGTCTCCTCGACGAGCAGGTCGAAGGCTGCCATGGCGTCCGTGTCGGCTGGCGTGACGAACTCGTGGTCATGATTATGATAGAGCAGGCGGCAGTCGTGCTCGTCGAGCGCGTCGGCGAGTGAGTCGAGCCGCGCTGCCGTCTCCGTCACCGCTTCGCGGTCCACGAAGTGTGATTCGTCGAGATACGGGACGATGACTGTCGCGCAGTCGAGCGCGCGGCAGGCGTCGGCGACCGCTCCGGGATCGCGTTCGATCTCTTCGGCCTGTACGTGTGCCCCGGCCATAGTGAGTTCAGCCGCCGATAGCGCCGCCTGCAGGCCGTCCGCGCTCGGGACGCCTGCGAACTCGACGCCATCGAGCGACGTCTCGCCAACGGCCGAAAGCTGATCGGGAAGCGACGCGTCGAGTTCGCGCAACGTGTACAGCTGAATACCAGTCTGCATGTCCTCCACTCGGACGCCGACTGTGAAAAAGCTCGGCGTCGGTTTCGGATCGCCGGGAGGGGAATCATCGGTTTCAGCTCGCCCAAAGCGGGATCGTCGGCGATCCAACACGATGCGACAGGCCTTACCATCCCCGGACCTCACTCACTGACAAATGGCGACACGTTTGCGACGGATCGGCTGGGCGCTGGCCTTCCTCGCGCTGGCGGTGTTCGGCATCCCATGGTTCCTCTGGGGCGTGGATACGGTCGTGCTCGGACTTCCCGTCTGGCTCTGGTGGCATATCGGCGTGATGGTGGGGGCGACGCTTCTGTTCTGGTTGTTCGCCCGCACTGACTGGGGCATCTGGATCGAGCCGGACCCGACTGCTGAACCGGATGACAAACCGACCGCTGAACCGAACGGCGACCGCGGGGGCGATGGGCGATGAACGCGATTGGCATCCAGCTTGGTATCGTCGTTGCCTACCTGTGTCTGGCGCTCGTGATTGGCCTGCTCGCGTATCGTGTTACCGAGCGGACCGCCGAGGACTTCTATCTGGCGAGCCGCTCGTTCGGAACGATCGTCCTGCTGTTTACGACCTTCGCGACGCTGCTGTCAGCGTTCACCTTCTTCGGCGGACCGGACATCGCCTACCAGAGCGGGCCGGAGTGGATCCTCGTCATGGGTCTGATGGACGGGATCATCTTCGCGATCCTGTGGTACGTGATCGGCTACAAACAGTGGCTAATCGGGAATCGACACGGGTACGTGACGCTCGGTGAGATGCTCGGCGATCGCTTCGGCTCCATGGGCCTCCGGGGACTGGTCGCTGTCGTCAGCCTGTTTTGGCTGTTCCCGTACGTTATGCTCCAGCAGATGGGTGCGGGAGCGGCACTGACCGGGCTGACTGACGGGTGGTTACCCTACTGGGCCGGTGCGGCATTGGTTACCGTCTTCATGATCGTCTACGTCGTGCTCGCGGGCATGCGTGGGATCGCCTGGACCGACACGCTACAGGGAGCGTTCATGCTCGGAATCACCTGGGTCGCCGCGCTGTGGGTACTAGACGCCGTCGGCGGTGCGGGTGCGGCGACCGCGTCGGTGGCGGATTCGAACCCCGAGTTCCTCGCGCTCGGGAGCAGCGTCTACACGCCGGAATTCATGCTTTCGACGGCAATCTCGATAGGTTTCGGGGTCGCGATGTTCCCACAGGTCAACCAGCGGTTTTTCACCGCCGGCTCGAAGACGGTGTTCAAACGCACCTTCGTCCTCTGGCCGGTGCTCGTCGTGCTCCTGTTCGTACCTGCCTTCCTTCTCGGGACGTGGGCTGCGGGACTCGGTATCGATGCCAATATCGATGCCGGTGAGAGCGTCCTGCCGATCCTGCTCAACGAGTACACCCCAGTCTGGTTTGCCGCGCTGGTTATCGCGGGTGCGATGGCCGCGATGATGTCCTCTAGCGATTCGATGCTGCTGTCGGGCTCGTCGTACTTTACACGGGACGTCTACCGACCTTTCATCAATGCCGACATCTCCGACCGCCGCGAGGACCTGCTCGGCCGGATCGGTGTCGTCGTCTTCGCGGCCGCGACCTTCGTTGCCAGCCTTGGTCAGCCCGGAACGCTGGTCGAGATCGGCGAACTCGCATTCTCCGGGTTCGCACAGCTTGCGTTCCCGGTAATCGTCGCCCTGTACTGGCGCAAGACGACGCTCACCGGGATGTACGCCGGCATCGGTGGCAGTCAGCTTTTTTATTTATTGGCCCGGTTCACCTCAGTCGTCCCCGCAACCTACTTCGGCTGGAACGCCTCGGTCGTCGGCATGCTGCTCGGGCTCGTCCTGACGGTCGGCGTCTCGGCGGCGACGAGCGCTGCTGCGGACGAGCGTCACTCGCGCTTCTTGTACGGCGTCGAGACCGAGTAGTCACGGGGACAGTTGTTCGCCCGGGCTACTCCACGAGGCTCGGCGGATTGATAACAGTCGGCTCGTGATCACCACAGCCGTGGCGATAGATCACCTGGGTCGACCGATCCCGATCCTCCGGGCTGTCGATCGTCTCCAGCGTGACGTCCTCGCTGGCGTAGTACATGTTGACGTGGGTGAGCTCCTCGCCGTCCTCGCCCTCCCACGTCTCACAGAGATGCTCCGCGAGCGCCAGCGATGCTGAACCGGTGTCACCGGCGCGCCGAACGCTGTTCATATAGAACCGCTCCCGGTAGGTGCCATACTGCTGTTGTAGCTCCTTGCCGGGACGCTCGAAGGTGAACTCACGATCGTTGTAGACGTCGATCCGCTCGCCGGTCGTTGTCTGGGCGGCGAAGACGTGGTACCGATCGGTCGTCCGCGGGATCGGCGCGAAGATACTCCACTCTGGTTGGTAGATCATCGTGTCGTAGGCCACGTCCTCGACCTGTTCTTTCGGCCCCTCGTCCGCGGGAACGACACCTGCGCCAGTACCGACTGCCAGCAGCGCGAGCGCGACCACGAGGAAGGCGGCGACCCCGTAGACTCCGGTGTACACCGCTCGCCGGGTCCACAATTCGCCGCCTGCGGTCGGGATGTGACGGGGGAATACAAGCGCCACTGCGCCAACCCGTCCCGCGGCAGCGTGAAGCCGGTCGACCGGGACGCCGACCAGCCGCGCCAGACGATCCAGATCACGCCAGAATTCCCCCTGTGCAAACAGCAACAGCCCCGCCATTGCGACGTAGGGGAACGCCCCGATTCGGACGGTGACGGCGAAACTCGCGTGGGCGACGACGAACATCCCCGCGAAGACGAGCCGAAGACGGCCAGTCAGGAAGAAGAGCAGCCAGCCGTACAGCAGCATGTAGTACCAGGTCAGCCCACCGAGCTGTAGCAGCTCGGGGAACTGCCGCATCGTCTCGCCGAGCAGAAAGGTCGTATCGTCGAGTCCCATGATCAGCGGCGTCGCCTCCCCGCCGGTCCACAGCTCCTCGCCCGACTTGTGGTAGCCGTTGATCACGTACATCGCGATCATCTGGAAGAGTGCGCCGAGGGTAGCAATGCTGAACACCGACGTCCGTGCCTCTCGATCCCGGTGGACGGCGTCGATCGACCAGCGCTCGCCGAGCGGCAGGAAGAGCGCCCAGAAGAGCAGCAGTCGGAAGAGCACGTCGGCGTAGCTCGTCACCAGCGGGTTGTGCTGGTCCAGCGAAATCACGAACACGAAGGAGATGACCATCGCCACGCGCGTCTTGTAGCCGACCAGCAGTTGCAGGGCAACTAGCGCGTGAACGACGAACAGGGCGGCGATGATCGTTGGATCGCTCGTGTACGCGAAGACGTTGAGCCCATCGCTCGCCATCGATGCCGTCACGGCACCGTCGTCAGTATAATAGAAGTGGAAGTTCCGCGACCGCGAGAGCACGTCGCCGACGATGAGCACCGCGACGATCATGCGGAACACCGCGAGCGTACGGGTGTCGATGGAACCGCGGCGCTTGAGGCCGCCATAGAGGACACGTCCTGCTCGAGCCGCCCGATTCGTGATCGTGGTCGGGTCAGACATGGGCGATCGAACCGACCGTGGAATCCAGTGATGTAGGGGGCGACATGTGTGGTTTTTACTTCGTTTTGAGGTGCATTATATATATTTTGTGTCCTCCGAGCACTCTCCGTGGACGACGCTGTTGCTTGCTGCACTCAGAGATGTGCGATTCAGGGGCGTTCGTGGTGGAGTCAGACTGCACGGTTTCCACTGAGGAGTCGCTTGCGGGTCTACATCAGCAGAATGCACCTGAGCGGATGCAGTAGTAGAAAGCCCCCGCGGCGGGAGCGAGCAAACGCGGCTTGTTTGCGAGCTACGATCGACGGAGCCGATCGGGATTTGAACTCATCCAGAGACGGTCGCTCTCACTCCGTTCGAGCGCTGCGACTCTTTGTGTTCAAATCCCTTCTGTTGCCGTTTCGCTGACGCAGGGGCTCGCTACGCTCGCCGGTTTGCGTCAGCAGAAAGCGCCCGAGGCGGGATTTGAACCCCGGTCACAGCAAAGCTGTTCCCTGCTTCAAATCCCTTGGAGGGTATTTGCGGCTCACGGAGTGACGAGCACACGCTACGCGGTGCTCGTCGACGTTGTTCGCCGCAAAAGTACGCCCGAGGCGGGATTTGAACCCGCGTCACGACCGTGACAGGGTCATATGATAGGCCACTACACCACCCGGGCTGACTACACTCCTGCTTTCCCGGCCATCGACTTAAGCCCCTCGCATTGAACTGCCCCTGTGAACGGTTCACCCAACACCCTCCATGCATGGGTACAACACACAAGTTCCATGAGTCCGAACACCAGCCATGGCCTCGATACCCGAGGAGTACCACGACCTGTTCGAGCGCCCGACCATCGCTCACGTCTCGACGACGCTTCCCAACGGCTACCCGCACGTCACGCCGGTCTGGATCGATTACGACGTCGAGGAACACCTGTTGCTGGTCAACACCGAGCGCGAGCGTCGCAAGGAGCTGAACGTCAGAGAGGACCCGAAGGTGGGCGTCAGCATGACCGATCCTGACGATCCCTATCGACGCATCTCGGTGTTCGGCGACGTCGTCGAACACACGACCGAAGGCGCACGCGAGCATATCGACGAGCTCTCCCAGCGGTACACCGGCCAGGAGTACACCGAGGCAAACGAGATCGAGACCGAGCGCGTCCTCCTGAAAATATCCCCGGAGCGGGTATTCTAACCAACAGCCGACGACCAGACATTTCTCCGTAGAGACCATAGAAACGGTATGAGCGACAGTCCAGACGTCACTGCGTCTCGTCCCGACAGCCCGATTCAACTGGCGGGGACCGACCACATCTCCGTCATCGGCAGCAACGAGGAGGATACGATCGAGTTCTACCGAGACCTGCTCGGGATGTCGCTGGTGCTTCGCCAGCCCAACCTCGACGATCCCAACCAGACCCACCTCTTTTTCGACACCGGCGACGGGCGGATCCTCACCTTCTTCGTCGCCGACGAGCGCGAGTCGAACCCACAGCCCCACCGCCACCGGGTTGGTTCGGTGCACCACCTCTCCTTTTCGGTCGAGCCCGAGCGCTTCGTCGAGACCCGCGAGGCCCTCGAAGAGACCGGCCACGGATACAACGAGTTCGACCGCGGCATCTTCCACTCGCTCTATACGCGAGATCACAACGGACTGACCCTCGAACTCGCTACGGACAAGTTCTCGATTCCTGACGAGCGGCGCGGCGAGGTGCTTGCGACCGCCCAGCGCCTGCGCGTTGAGGACGGTGCGGAGTACGCCGAAGAACGACATCTCGAAGCCGCGCTGGAGGAGCTGGGTATCGAGAGTGAAAAGTACGAACTACCGGATGCAGACAGCGGCGTCGGTATCTGATCCGGATGCTGTCGAGCCACTTCGTCAGGACCTCGTAGAAGCGCCCGAGGCGGGATGTTGAACTCCCGGAACTTCGCTCGCGCTGCTCGCTCGTTCCGTCGTTCAAATCCCTTGGAGCCGCTCTTCCGATCTCGGGGTTCGCTCGGCGATGAAACGCCTCGCTAGGAGAAGTGAGATCGGAAGAAGCGCCCGAGGCGGGATTTGAACCCGCGTCACGACCGTGACAGGGTCATATGATAGGCCACTACACCACCCGGGCTTGCGAACGCATCCTATCGTTGCCGGGTGGTATTCTTAAGACTTTCCAAACGGTCACGGTATGCCATCGGGGGACAGCCGTGTCACGACCCCACAAACGCTTTAAAGGTTGCTCGCATAGCGGTCAGTACTGACAGCCGACAGATCCACACCCACCGACCCGCGTTTGCCCGCTCCTTCTGGGGTCCGATAGCTGTATATCCCAACCTACTTGGTAAGCCTTAATAGTCCTGCGTCGGTAAGGGCCTGTAGTATCTCGTGATAGCAGTTTCTCTCTCCGGTCAGACCCACAACACATGGTAGACGTAAGCCAACACGAACTCGTCCCCGAGCACTCAGTCGTCGACGAGGACGCACTCGACGACCTGCTCGATGAGTACGACATCGGACGTACAGACCTGCCGAAGATCAAACGGGCAGACCCAGCATTGCCCGACGACGCCGAGGTCGGCGACGTAATCAAGATCGTCCGTGACTCGCGGACGACTGACCGATCCGTAACCTATCGGATGGTGGTTGAATAATGAATCAACAGGATAGACGGACGATCTCGCGGGAGTATTTCGGAAAGGAACGGCTCGCAGAACATCACTATCGCTCGTTTAACTCCTTCCTCAATCGGGGGATGCAACAGGTCGTCGACGAGAAGGAGACGATCGACACCGATATCGGCGACAAGGAAGGCGAAGAGCCCGTCCACGTCGAACTCGGTGACGTCCGCGTCGTGACGCCGCGCGTTCGCGAGGCGGACGGCAGCGAAGAACTGCTCTACCCGCAGGAAGCCCGACTTCGCAACATCACGTACTCCGCGCCGGTCTTCATGGAGATGGAGATCGTCAAGGGCGACCCCGAAGAGGGCGAACAGCGGGTTGTCGACAGCACCGAAACGAAGGTTGGCCGGATGCCGATTATGGTCGGCTCCGAGAAGTGTAACATCGCCGGCTTCAGCGACGAGGAGCTGATCGAGATCGGCGAGGACCCCGCCGACCCCGGTGGCTACTTCATCGTCAACGGCTCCGAGCGCGTGCTGATGACCAGCGAGGACCTCGCGCCCAACAAGATCCTCGCGGAGTACGACACCAAGTACGGCGACGAGATCCAGGTCGCCAAGACGTTCAGCCAGCGCCGTGGCTACCGCGCACTCGTACTCACCGAGCGCACCCGCGATGGGCTGCTCGAAGTATCCTTCCCGTCGGTCTCGGGGAGCGTCAACTTCGTTACGCTCGTCCGTGCGCTCGGGCTCGAATCCGACGAAGAGATCGTCCACCGCGTCTCCGACGACCCGGAGATCGTGAAGTTTATGCTCGAAAACCTGGAGGCTGCCGAGGTCCAGACGACCGAGGAAGCCATCGAGACCCTCGGCGAACGCGTCGCCTCCGGGCAGGGCAAGAACTACCAGCTCAAACGCGCCAACTACGTCATCGATCGGTATCTCCTGCCGCATCTGCACGAGGAGGGCGTCGAAGAGGAAGACGTCCGGATCAACAAGGCGTACTACCTCTGTCGGATGGCGGAAGCCTGCTTCGAGCTGGCGCTGGAACGCCGTGAATCAGACGACAAGGACCACTACGCGAACAAGCGTCTGAAGGTCAGCGGCGACCTGATGAAGGATCTGTTCCGGACCGCGCTGAACAAGCTGGCACGAGACGTGAAGTACCAGCTCGAACGCGCCAACATGCGGAACCGACAGCTCTCCGTGAACACGGTCGTCCGTTCGGACGTGCTGACCGAGCGGCTCGAACATCCGATCGCGACCGGGAACTGGGTCGGCGGGCGCTCGGGCGTCTCCCAGCTGGTCGACCGAACCGACTTCATGGGTGTACTCTCACACCTGCGACGCCTGCGCTCGCCGCTTTCGCGCAGTCAGCCACACTTCGAGGCGCGGGACCTGCACGCGACCCAGTGGGGTCGTATCTGTCCCTCCGAGACGCCGGAGGGGCCGAACTGTGGGCTGGTGAAGAACTTCGCGCAGGCGATGGAGCTATCCCAGAACGTCGAGGACGAACAGGAGCTGAAACGCGAACTCGCCTCTATGGGTGTCGAGGGGATCCCCGGCATCGAGGGCGTCGATCGACGAGTGGAGGGAGACTAATATGAGCCAACAACAGGAACGCGAAGCGAAGGTATACGTCAACGGCAGTCTGGTCGGCACGCATCCCGAACCGAACCAGCTTGCAGAACAGATCCGGGAAGCGCGCCGCCGCGGCGAGGTCAGCGAGATGGTCAACGTCTCGGTCGACGATCGCACCCGCGAAGTGATCGTCAACGCCGACGCGGGTCGCGCTCGCCGACCCCTGCTCGTCGTCAACGACGGTGAACCGCTCATCTCCGACGAGGAGATTCAGGCGCTCGAAGACGGCGAACTGGAGTTCGAGGACCTCGTCGAGATGGGCTACGTCGAGTTCATCGACGCCGAGGAGGAAGAGGATATCTACGTGGCCGTCGACGAGGAGGACCTCGAGGAAGACCACACACACCTCGAAGTCGATCCACAGCTCATCTTCGGAATCGGTGCAGGGATGATTCCGTATCCCGAGCACAACGCCAGTCCGCGGATTACGATGGGGTCGGGGATGATCAAGCAGTCGCTGGGGCTCCCCTCGGCGAACTACCGGATCCGCCCGGACACGCGCCAGCATCTCCTGCATTACCCGCAGCTCTCGATGGTCAAGACCCAGACCACCGAGCAGATCGGGTACGACGACCGTCCGGCGGCACAGAACTTCGTCGTCGCCGTCATGTCGTATGAAGGATTCAACATCGAGGACGCACTCGTGATGAACAAAGGATCGGTCGAGCGCGCGCTTGCTCGCTCTCACTTCTTCCGGACCTACGAGGGCGAGGAACGGCGCTACCCCGGCGGTCAGGAGGACCGCTTCGAGATCCCCGACGACGATGTCCGGGGTGCACGTGGGGAGGACGCCTACACGCACCTCGACGATGATGGCCTCGTTAACCCCGAGACGCGTGTCGACGAGAACTCCGTCCTGCTCGGCAAGACCAGCCCGCCCCGGTTCCTCGAAGAGCCGGACGATATGGGCGGCCTCAGCCCGCAGAAACGCCGTGAAACCAGCGTCACCATGCGCTCGGGCGAGGACGGCATCGTCGACACCGTCACCCTGATGGAAGGCGAAGACGGCTCGAAGCTCTCGAAAGTCTCGGTTCGGGACGAGCGGATCCCCGAACTCGGCGACAAGTTCGCGAGCCGTCACGGTCAGAAAGGAGTTGTCGGCCACCTCGCGCCACAGGAGGACATGCCCTTCACCGAGGAGGGCGTCGTGCCGGATCTCGTGTTGAACCCGCACGCCCTGCCCTCGCGGATGACGGTCGGACACATCCTCGAAATGATCGGCGGCAAGGTCGGCTCGATGGAAGGTCGTCGGGTCGACGGGACGCCCTTTACCGGTGAGGACGAAGGCGATCTACGGGATATGCTCGAAGAGCACGGCTTCCAGTCCTCGGGCAAGGAGACCATGTATTCGGGCGTCTCCGGCGAGAAGATCGAGGCCGAGATCTTCGTCGGGACGATTTTCTACCAGAAACTCTACCACATGGTCTCGAACAAACTGCACGCCCGCTCGCGTGGGCCGGTGCAGGTGCTCACCCGACAGCCGACCGAAGGGCGTGCCCGTGAGGGTGGACTTCGTATCGGGGAGATGGAGCGGGACGTCTTCATCGGTCACGGCGCGGCCATGACGCTCAAGGAGCGACTCCTCGACGAGTCCGACCGCGAAGAGGTGTACATCTCTGCGGAGACTGGAATGGTCGCCGTCAACGACGTCAACCAGAATCGCGTGTACGACCAGCTTACCGGGGACGAAAGCGACATTCACAAGATCGAGATCAGCTACGCGTTCAAGCTACTGCTCGACGAGATGATGGCGCTTGGCATCCGCCCCCGACTCAACCTGGAGGATGCAGTCTAACATGAACATGGAAACACCGAAAGAGCTCGGCGGCATCGAGTTCGGGCTTATGGACCCGGAGACGTACCGCGATATGTCCGTCACGAAAGTGATCACGGCGGACACCTACGACGACGACGGCTTCCCCATCGACATGGGGCTGATGGATCCGCGTCTCGGCGTGATCGATCCCGGACTGGAGTGTCCGAGCTGTGGCCAGCACTCGGGCTCGTGTCCCGGGCACTTCGGCCACATCGAACTCGCCGCACCCGTTATCCACGTCGGCTTCACGAAGCTCATCCGGCGACTGCTCCGTGGCACCTGCCGCGAGTGCTCGAAGCTACTGCTGACCGAGGAGGAAAAAGAGGAGTTCCGCGACGAGCTGGAGACGACCAAGGAGCTGAGCAACGACGTCAACGACGTCACCAAAGCCGGGATTCGACAGGCCCGAAAGAAAGACGTCTGTCCCCACTGTGGCGAACAGCAGTACGATATCAACCACGAGAAGCCGACGACCTACTACGAGGTCCAGCAGGTGCTCACCAGCGAGTACGCACAGTTGATCTCCGCCGCGATGCAGGGCGACGAGGAGGAAGGTCGGGAGCCGATGCCGCCACAGGCGCTCTCGACCGAGACCGGGATCGATCTCTCGCGGATCAACGAGATCATCGGCGGCGAGTTCCGCCCGCGCGAGGACGATCGAAAGGCCATCGAGAAAGCCCTCGACATCGATCTGACCGAGGAGGACATGAACAAGCTGATGCCCAGCGATATCCGGGACTGGTTCGAGGCCATCCCGGACGAGGATATCGAGGTGCTGGGGATCAACTCCGAGCGCTCGCGCCCGGAATGGATGATCCTCACCGTCCTGCCCGTACCGCCGGTGACCGCGCGTCCCTCGATCACGCTGGACAACGGCCAGCGCAGCGAGGACGACCTGACCCACAAGCTGGTCGACATCATCCGCATCAACCAGCGATTCATGGAGAACCGTGAGGCCGGTGCCCCACAGCTGATCATCGAGGACCTCTGGGAACTGCTGCAGTACCACGTCACGACGTTTATGGACAACGAGATCAGCGGGACGCCACCGGCGCGACACCGCTCCGGCCGTCCGCTGAAGACGCTCTCCCAGCGCCTCAAGGGCAAGGAGGGTCGCTTCCGCGGCTCGCTTTCGGGGAAGCGCGTGAACTTCTCGGCCCGAACCGTCATCTCTCCGGACCCTACACTGAGTCTCAACGAGGTCGGGGTTCCAGAGCACGTCGCCAACGAGATGACACAGACGATGAACGTCACCGAGCGAAACGTCGGGCAAGCACGCCAGTACGTCTCCAACGGCCCCGAAGGCCATCCCGGTGCGAACTACGTCAAACGACCCGATGGCCGCCGACTCAAAGTAACCGAAAAGAACTGCGAGGAGCTCGCCGAAAAGGTCATGCCCGGCTGGGAAGTCAACCGGCACCTGATCGACGGCGACATCATCATCTTCAACCGGCAGCCGTCGCTTCACCGGATGTCGATTATGGCCCACGAGGTCGTCGTGATGCCGTACAAGACGTTCCGGCTCAACACGGTTGTCTGTCCGCCGTATAACGCTGACTTCGACGGTGACGAGATGAATATGCACGCGCTGCAAAACGAGGAAGCACGGGCGGAGGCCCGCGTCCTCATGCGCGTGCAAGAGCAGATCCTCTCGCCGCGCTTCGGTGAGAACATCATCGGCGCGATTCAGGACCACATCTCCGGGACGTATCTGCTCACCAACGAGAACCCGCAGTTCAACGAGACGCAGGCACTTGACCTGCTGCGTGCAACCCACGTCGACGAACTGCCGGAGGAAGCGGGCACCGAGGACGGCGAGCCGTACTGGACCGGCCGTCAGCTGTTCTCGGAGCTGCTCCCCGACGACCTGAACCTCGAGTTCACGTCTTCGGCGGGGGACGATGTCGTGATCGAGAACGGCCAGCTACTCGAGGGGACGATCGACGAGGACGGCGTCGGGGCCTTTGGCGGCGAGATCGTCGACACCGTCACCAAGGTCCATGGGACGACACGAGCCCGACAGCTGATCAACGAGATCGCCGCGCTCGCGATGCGCTCGATCATGCACTTTGGCTTCTCGATCGCCATCGACGACGAGACGGTCTCGCTGGAGGCCCGCGAGCGGATCAGCGAGACGATCGACGACGCCTACGACCGCGTCGAAGAACTGATCGCGACCTACGAGGCGGGCGAACTCGAATCCCTGCCCGGCCGAACGGTCCACGAGACGCTCGAAATGAAGATCATGCAGACGCTGGGCAAGGCGCGTGACAACGCCGGGGACATCGCCGAGGAGCACTTCGACGACGACAACCCGGCGGTCGTCATGGCCGAATCCGGCGCACGTGGGTCGATGCTGAACCTGACCCAGATGGCTGGCTGTGTCGGCCAGCAGGCAGTCCGTGGCGAGCGGATCAACCGCGGCTACGAGGACCGCACCCTCAGCCACTACAAGCCGAACGACCTCTCCGCGGACGCACACGGCTTCGTCGAGCACTCCTACACTGAGGGGCTGAACCCGCGGGAGTTCTTCTTCCACGCGATGGGTGGTCGCGAGGGGCTGGTCGACACCGCAGTCCGAACCTCGAAGTCCGGCTACCTCCAGCGCCGACTGATCAACGCCCTCTCCGAGCTCGAAACGCAGTATGACGGCACGGTCCGGGACACCTCCGACACGGTCGTCCAGTTCGAGTTCGGCGAGGACGGCACCAGCCCGGTGCAGGTCTCCTCACACGAGGATCACGAGATCGACGTCGAATCCATCGCGGATCGGATCGTCGAGGCCGAGTTCGCCGACGACGACGAGAAACAACAGTTCATGGGTCGCGAAGAGCTACCGACGAACCTTTCCGAACACGCCGACGCCCGGCGAGTCCAGTCGCCGCCACCGGAGCCGGAACCGGCGGCCACGGAGGTGGACGATGACTGAGATACTCGAGTTCGATGTCAGCAACGACGAGGAAGCGATGGTGGAGGATACGGACCTCCCCCGCCGCCTCAAAAACAAGGTCTACGAGACGCTCGAAGCACGGGACGTGACGCTCGAACAGGCCGACGACATCATCACGGCCGTCGAGAACCGATATCTCGACACCCGGATCGATCCGCTCGATCCCGTCGGGACCGTCAGCGCCCAGTCGATCGGGGAGCCCGGTACCCAGATGAGTGTCCCTCACGACGAGCGTGTTGTCGTTCGACGTGACGGAGAGACCGATATCGTCGAGATCGGCTCGCTCGTCGATTCGATCGTCGAATCGCACGACTCGCGTACACTCGACGACCACGAAATCTCACTGGCTCCGGACACCCTCGAAACACTAAGTCTAAGTAAAGACGAACAGGTGCGCTGGAAGTCGGTCGAAGAGGTCAGTCGACACGAGACGCCGGATGAACTCCTGGAATTCGAGCTCGAATCGGGTCGGACGATCCGCGCGACGAAAGCGCACTCGTTTGTAACTCGACGTGACAACGATATCGTACCCGTCTCTGGTGACGAACTCGACGAGGGAGACTGGCTTCCGGTTGTGTCCGAGTTCGATGCAGATGGAACAGAGACAGTCGATCTTCGAGAGCACCTACCAGCCGCCGAATACTGGTACACATCAACGTTAACTGACGGCGGTGTCGAATCGATTCCCGCTGGAGAAGACCAGCTCCGAAACAAGCGCGCTGCACTCGAAGCCGACGAAATCGATGCGAACGCAGTCTATCCAGTCGGTGGAACTGTCGGCTTGCCCGAACAGTTCCCGCTCGACGAGGAGACCGGGTTCTTCATCGGTGCGTGGCTCGCCGAAGGGTCGATAGCCGATCACTATGTCTCGATCTCGAACGTCGACGAGGCGTTCCAGGACCGGGTACGGTCGTTCGCCGATCGGTTTGACCTCTCGACAAACGAGTACGAAAACGACAGCGGATACGCGTGCGGATACGACATCCGACTCAATGGGACGGTGCTTGCAGATGTCCTGCGTGCGACGTGTACCGAGAACGGCGAAAAGATCGTTCCCGGCTTCGCGTTCGGCGCAGACCAGGCGTTCGTAACGGGATTACTGAACGGGTACTTCAGTGGCGATGGGAACGTGAGTGCAAGTGCGATTCGATCCAGCTCCACCAGTGACCGGCTCACTGCCGGGGTCAGCCTGTTGCTTGGTCGTCTGGGCATCTACTCGACACTCGCAGAGCAGGACGGATCGCGAACGCTACGAGTGCCGAAAAAGCACGTCCCAACCTTTGCCGATACGATCGGTATGACCGGCCAGCGCGGTGAGGAGCTCGAAACACTTGTCGACGATATCGACAGTAATGGTCCGGACGCGACGGACCAGATCCCGAACTTCGGCAATACGCTCAGAACAATGGCATCCGAGGCCGGAATTCCGAGTCGACAGATCAACGCGGCCTCGAACCGGCAGCGTATCGGTCGCACTCGGCTCGAACGACTCGTTCAAGAAGCCGAAGAAAGTGGCGTCACTGACGATGCCCTGAGCGAACTAAAACAGGCAGTCGAAGGCGATGTTGTCTGGGATCGCATCGAATCGATCGAAACGGTCACCAGCGAGCACGAATACGTGTACGACTTCTCCGTGGAAGGGCTGGAGACGTTCACGACCGCAGAGGGTGTCGTCACACACAACACGATGAACACCTTCCACTACGCGGGTGTCGCGGAGATCGACGTGACCCAGGGACTGCCGCGATTGATCGAACTCGTCGACGCGCGAAAGGAGCCCGACACGCCGACGATGACGGTCCACCTGGAAGACGAGTACGCCGACGACCGCGAAAAGGCCCACGAGGTCGTCTGGAAGCTCGAAGCGACGAAGATCCTCGCGCTCGGCGACGTCTCGACGAACGTCGCGGACATGCGCGTCCGGATCGACCTCAACGAGGACACCCTCGAAGAGCGGATGATCGATCCCGAGGGAGTCGCCGACACGATCGAGGCGAACCTCGGTGTGAAAACGGTTCAGGAGGGACCTGTCATCAAGTTCGGCCCGGAAGAGCCGAGCTACCGTGATCTACTCCAGCTCGTCGAGGAGCTGCGAGAGATCACCTTCAAGGGGATCGAAGAGATCTCCCGTGTGGTGATCCGCAAAGAAGAGACCGAGGACGGCGAGGAGTTCGTCCTATACACCGAGGGGTCGGCCTTTGGCGACACACTCGCGATCGAGGGCGTCGATTCGTCACGGGTCACAACCAACAACATCCACGAGGTGTACCGACAGCTCGGCGTCGAGGCCGCCCGCGAATCTATCATCAACGAGACGATGGACACGCTCGAAGAGCAGGGGCTCGATGACGTGAACGTCCGGCACCTCATGCTGGTTGCAGACATCATGACGAATCCGGGGACGATCGAGTCGATCGGTCGTCACGGGATCTCGGGGAACAAGGACAGCGTGCTCGCCCGTGCGGCGTTCGAGGTGACGGTCAATCACCTGCTTGACGCCGCGATCCACGGCGAGGTCGACGATCTCGATGGCGTTACCGAGAACGTCATCGTCGGCAAGCCGATCAAACTTGGGACCGGCGACGTCGACCTCCGGATGGGATCGCTGGGTCCGGACGCCGAGTCGAGTTCGGACTGATGACAGTCACTCTGTCGGACGCCGCACGCCAGTATCTGGTCGCGTTCGAGGACGCGACCGGCGCGGAAGCCAGAGACTGTGTCGTCGAGGACGAGCGCGTACTGATCCTCGTGGCGACCGGCGACATGGCACAGGCGATCGGCCCCGGCGGGGAGACGGTTCGGAAGGCGGAAGCCCGAATCGGCAAGGACGTCAAGCTCGTCGAAGACGCCCCGACCGCCGAGGCGTTCGTGGCGAACGCACTCGCCCCCGCGGCGGTCTACAACGTAACGATCAGCGAGAACGACGGGCTGGTGGCATACGCCGAGGTCGCCGACGAGGACACCGGCGTCGCCATCGGCGAAGGCGGGGCGAACATCGAGGCCGCCCGCCTGCTGGCGGAGCGGCATTTCGATATCGAAGATATCCAGCTCACCTGAGCACGGAGTCGACTCGTTTTCACGCCCGCCGCACACCGCTACGACGACGAAACGCCTTCAGATTCCTTTATTCACCCCTGTCGAGGCACCTCACGCCGTAACTCCGGCTTCGAAAGGGGATGCTTAAGTGGCTCCGTCAGGTAGTCGGTGGTACTATGGCAAACGGCAAATACGCCGCGCGGAAGATCAAGAAGGACCGCCAGAGTGCGCGGTGGTCCGACTCGGAGTACGCGCGACGCGAACGCGGTCTCGGCGAGAAGTCCGACCCGCTGGAGGGTGCACCCCAGGGTCGAGGTATCGTGCTGGAGAAAGTGGGCATCGAGGCGAAACAGCCCAACTCCGCAATCCGGAAATGCGTCCGTGTCCAGCTGATCAAGAACGGCAAGCAGGTCACTGCGTTCTGTCCTGGCGACGGCGCAATCTCCTTCATCGACGAACACGACGAAGTCACCATCGCCGGGATCGGCGGTGCGAAGGGTCGTGCGATGGGTGACCTTTCCGGTGTCAACTACAAGGTCGAGAAGGTCAACGGCGTTTCGATGATCGAACTCGTTCGCGGAAACGCGGAGAAACCGGTGCGATAACGATGGCGGCAGAAGACCAGCCCGAACCTGACAAGCCCGCGGGCACCGACGACGACAGCGCAGTCGCAAAGCTGTTCGGCGAGTGGGAGGTCACGGGAATCAGCTACTCCGATCCCTCTACTGAACGGTACATCACGGTCACGCCGGTCGCCCACACGATGGGGCGTCACGCAGGCAAGCAGTTCCAGAAGTCCGAAATTTCGATCGTCGAGCGACTCATCAACCGATTGATGCAGACCGACGAGAACACCGGCAAGAAACAGCAGGCGCTCAACATCACGCGCGACGCCTTCGAGATCGTCCACGAGCGTACCGAAGAGAACCCGATCCAGGTGCTCGTGCAGGCCATCGAGAACGCCGCACCGCGCGAGGAGACCGTCCGCCTGAAGTACGGTGGCATCTCCGTCCCCAAGGCCGTCGACGTCGCGCCCCAGCGCCGCGTCGATCAGTCCCTGAAGTTCATCGCGGAGGGCGTCTACGGTTCATCGTTCAAGACGACGACTGACGTCGAAGAAGCGCTGGCAAGCCAGCTCATCGGTGCCGCCGATAACGACGTCAACACGTACGCCGTCAGCCAGAAAGAGGAGAAAGAACGCGTCGCTGCCGCCGCACGGTAACTCTACTCTCGATTCTTCGTTTTTCGCGTTTGCTACTGGCGAGACTCAGTCCGCGGCCTGCTCCGTTCCCGTCGCGTACGCCCGCGTGGCATCGACGAGATGTTTCCGGTAGTCGCTTGGGTCCGGATCGTCCTGTAGCTGCTTGAACCGACGTTTGAACCCGTCGAGATCGATGGCGGGCGCGTCTCGCGTGGCCGCCTCGGCAAGGTCGTAGAGGCGGTGGTCCGGTGCGAGGAGGTTATGACGCTCCAGCAAGGCGAGCGCGAAGGCGGCGTTGACGACGGTCATTTCGGGATCCGAGGCAGCAGTGAGCCGTCGAGCCGGTTCGTGCTGCCCGTCGAACTCCATGTCCCGGGCTGGTGGGGCGGTTGCGGGCTGATCGGCCAGCGCAGCGGCGAGTTTTGACTCGAAGAAGGTGACGAGCTTGTCAGCTGGGCCGACTGAGAGCGTGATATCGTCGGCGTAAATATCCTTCATATGATTAGCGATCTGGTAGCAGTGAGTGAGGGTGCGTCGCTCGACCGTCTTCCCGGCAAGGGCGAGAAACAATATCTCCTCGGTCGACTGGACGTGTGAGGCGTGGCCCTCCTCGTGGCGAAGCATATGTGAAAGCTCGTGGAGGGCGAGTTCCCGAGCCATCGTACTGGTCGCCGCCTGTGCGGAGATGTTCAGTACGTGGTGGTCCTCGTGGTGGCCGGTCCAGGTCCGTTCGTCCGGACTCTCCCGGACGTACACCTCGACCGGGCGATCGAGATCGTGTTCGGTTTCGAACAGGTCCTGTGCCCCGAGAAACGGTGCCGCCGGGGCCCCGCCCTGTACGTTCAGTTCCATGTCTACTTCTAGCACGGAACGGACGGATATGAGGCTGTTGGCGGAGACCCCACGGGGCCTCCACGACGAGGTCAAACGTTTTGGGAGCCGAGTGACAACCTCGAAACGTAAGCCATGCCAGACACTCCCGCGGAGCATGGCCCGGAATCGTCCGACGACCACGAGGAGTCGACCGAGGACGTCGAGGTGGATACCGACACCGACGAGACGGAGATAGAGACGATCACCGAGGGATACTTCGAGGAGGAGTACTACCTCGATGCCGAGGACGCGGGTGAGTTCCTTGGCGATCTGGCCGAACAACTCCGTTCGGACGACGAGATCTCGGTGAGTGGCGACGACTGGGAGCTACCGTTCCGGTTCGGCGAGCCGGTGAGCCTGGAAATCGAGTTCGAGGGGGAACTGAGCCGGAGTTAGAGATCGAACTCGAACTGGCCGGCCGAACCGACGACGAACCACCGGAGCTGGAGTGAACGAGCCGGCTCGGCGGTGCCCGACTGCGTGGGATTTAGGTTCACTCGGCCCGACTGACAACTATGCAATCGCTATCGGGTCAGTCGGTCGCCATCGTCGGCAGCGGATTTGGCGGCCTTTCGGCTGCCTGTTATCTCGCTGATGCCGGGGCTGACGTCACCGTCTTCGAGAAGAACGAGCAAGTTGGTGGCCGCGCGAGCCGGTTAGAGCGGGACGGCTTTCGGTTCGACATGGGACCATCGTGGTATCTGATGCCGGACGCGTTCGAGCGTTTTTTCGGCCACTTCGATCGTGATCCGGCCGAGTTTTACGAGCTCGAACGGCTCGATCCACACTACCGGATCTTCTTCAAAGAGGACGGCGAGGGATCACTGCCGGGTGCGACCGCCGTCGAGGAGGTCCCGACGCGTAGCGAGCGCGAGACTGGCGAAGTCATCGATCTCGTGCCGGAGCTCGAAACGAACAAGCAACTGTTCGAGTCGTACGAACCGGGTGCTGGGGAGGCCCTAGAGCGGTATCTCGATCAGTCTAGCGAGAACTATCGGATCGGGATGGACGATTTCGTCTACACCGATCGGAGCCGGCTTCGGGACTGGCTCGACGTCGACGTCCTGCGTAACGCGCGGGGCCTCTCGCTGATCGGCTCGATGCAGGACCACGTCGAGAACTACTTCGAGCACCCGAAGCTCCAGCAGGTCGTCCAGTACACGCTGGTCTTTCTGGGCGGGTCGCCGACGAACACACCCGCCCTCTACAACCTGATGAGCCACGTCGATTTCAACCTCGGCGTCTGGTATCCCGAGGGGGGAATCGGCGGGGTCGTCGACGGGATGGTACAGCTGGGCGAGGAGCTCGGCGTCGAGTACCGGACCGGTGAGGCGGTGACCGAGATCAAGGGGCGAGCGGGCGGCTTCCGCGTCGAGACCGAGGTCGGCGGCCACGAAGTCGATTACGTCCTCAGCGACGCGGACATGCCCTACACCGAGCAGGAGCTGCTGCCGCCGCAAAAGCGCCAGTATACCGAGGAGTACTGGGAATCGAAGACATACGCTCCCTCCGCCTTCCTCATGTATCTTGGCGTCGAAGGGGACGTTCCTGAGCTGGAACACCACACGCTGGTGTTGCCGACCGACTGGGACGAACATTTCGAGCAGATCTTCGAGGAGCCGGCGTGGCCGGATGACCCCGCGTACTACCTCTGTGTCCCCTCGAAGACCGACGACACTGTTGCGCCGGAGGGCCACAGCAACCTCTTTGCGCTGGTCCCCATCGCACCGGGTCTGGACGACGACGAGGAGACCCGCGAGTGGTATCGCGAGCTCGTGCTCGACGACATCGCCGCGAACACCGGCACCGAAATCAGAGACCGGATCGTCGTCGAGGAGATCTTTTCGGTCTCCGATTTCGCCGGGCGGTACAACAGCTACGATGGCACTGCCCTGGGGATGGCCCACACCCTCACCCAGACGGCGCTGTTCCGCCCGAACCACCGGTCCAGCGAGGTCGATGGGCTCTATTTCGCGGGCTCGTACACCAACCCCGGTATCGGGGTTCCGATGTGTCTGATCAGCGGTGAACACGCGGCGACAAAGCTCATCGAAGATTACGGCGACGCGACTAAGTGATACGAAACCGGTAGCTTCGGACGTGATTCCGACCACGACGACGGGCGGTGCGGCGAGCCAGGAGACCGCAGGCGAGCGGCTGCGCTACCTGTTCGTGCTCTCGCGACCGCGCTTCTGGCTGTATCTCGCCGGGCCGGTCGCGGTCGGAGCCGTCTACGGCGCAGCCACGCTCGCCGACCTCGCCGAGCCGGTCTTGCTGGTTCTTTTCGCGTACTTTCTCGTGCCGGCGAACGTGTTCCTGTACGGCATCAACGACGTATACGACGCCGAGATCGACGCCGAAAACCCAAAAAAAGACGACGGGGGGCGGGAGGCGCGCTGGGAGGGCCAACGGTTCGTCGTCTACGCTGTTACTGTCTGTGGGGCGCTGGCGATCCCGGTCGCCCTGCTGCTGCCGCGGGCGGCGTGGCTCTGGATCGGGTTGTTTGTGCTGCTCGGTGCGGAGTACAGCGCGCCGCCAGCCAGGTTCAAGACGACCCCTGTGCTCGATTCGCTCTCGAACGGGCTCTACGTCGTTCCCGCGATGGCAGCCTACGCCACAGTTGCAGGGGCGCAACCGCCGCTTCTCGCCGTCGCTGGCGCGTGGTGCTGGGCGATGGCGATGCACACGTTCTCGGCGATTCCGGATATCGATCCGGACCGACGGGCCGGAATCCGGACGACTGCAACGCTCCTGGGAGAGCGGGCGACCTACGCGTACTGTACTGTGGTCTGGGGGCTGGCTGCGGTGGCCTTCGGACTGCTCGACCCACGCCTCGGTGTCGTGTTCGCCGTCTATCCCATGCTCGTCGCCGGGATCGGTCTCTCCTCCGTACCTGTCGACCGCGCGTACTGGTGGTATCCAACGATCAACACGATCGTCGGCGCGGTACTGACGATGGGCAAGCTCTGGCAGATCGCACCACCGTTCTGAACGACGACAAAGCGGTTCGTTGATGTATCGGGAATCCGGAGAGGGAACTAATGGATCGACGCGCGTTCGAGGACCGGTTGGATACGCTGATCCGGAACAACCGCGTGACGATCGCGATCACGTTCCCGCTCGTCGGGACCGTACTCCTGATCGGCGCGGCAGAAGGCGTGATCCCTCACTGGCTCGCGTTCAATCCACTCCTGTTGCTCGGGGCGGTGCTGGTGATGCGGCTGCCACTGATCGGCGGGCTCGCCCCGCTGGTCGACCGGCGGGTCGCCGCAGGGCTCGGCGTCCTCGTCCTTTTTAGCTGGGGCATCGAACTCGTCGGCGTCTACACGGGCTTTCCATACGGTGAATTCGAGTATCTGATCGATCTCGGACCGATGCTGTTCGATGCCGTTCCAGTTGCACTGCCGGTCTTTTATTTCCCAATCTTGCTCAACAGCTACCTGCTCTGTGCGCTAGTGCTCGGCGAGCGCATGCAGTCGCTACCGATCCGGTTCCTTTCGGTCCTCGCGGTCGTCATCACGATGGACCTCGTGCTCGATCCCGGTGCAGTCGCGCTCGGCTTCTGGGGCTGGGACGCCGGCGGGGCGTACTACGACGTGCCAGTCCAGAACTACATCGGCTGGATGATCTCGGGGACGGTCGCGGTTGGGATTCTCACTGTAACCTTCGACCACGACGCCCTCTCTCGACGGCTCGAGCGCTGTGAGTACGTCCTCGACGATCTGATCAGCTTCGGACTGTTGTGGGGACTGGTCAACCTCTACTTTGGCAACCCTATCCCGGTCGCGCTCGCCGCGGCACTGCTGGTGACGCTGTTCCGCGCGGACTGGTTCGACTTTGCGGGCCTGACGACGACCCCCGCCCATTTCCCGATCGAAAAGTAGCTACTGCGCTGGTGTCGTATCCGGCCGATCGGGATCGTGCTGTGGCGTGTCCGTCTCCGTGATCGTACTGACCCGCTGGAAGACGGCGTCCGGATCCCGGTTCCACTGCCAGTGCCAGCGGGTCTTGGCCGCCAGCCAGAGCTTTCGTGCCATACTCAACTCCGGTTCGTTCGAGACCGTATCGAAGCCGAGATCACGAATCAACCGGTGGTGGTCCGCGTACAGCACCGCCGACAGCAGGACGGGGAACTGACAGTCCTCCGGCAAGTACTTGATGCCGGCAACGCCCTCGTGATACAGCCGTTCCGTCCGGGCGAGCTCCGCCTGAATCGCCCGTCCGATTTCTGGCGTGAACTCCAGATTTTCGATATCGCTAACCGACGCATCGTACTCCTCGAGCGTCTCGATGGGGAGATAGATGCGGTCCCGGTCGACGACGTCCTCGCGGACATCCCGGAGGAAGTTTGTAAGCTGAAACGCCTCGCCGAGCGCAACGGCGTGTGGCAGTGCCACGTCGGGCTGGTCGAGGTCCATAATCTCGGTCATCATTACACCGACCGCCGCTGCCGAGCCGCGCATATACTCCTCGAGCTGGTCGTATGTTTCATACCGGCTCTTGTGGATATCCGTCTTCATCGCGTCGATGAAGTCGTTGATCTCGCGTTCGGAGATCTCGTACTCGACCGCAATATCGCGAAACGCGTCGAGTACCGGTCCCTCGGGGGGCTCCTCGCCAAGCGCCTGCCTGCGGAACGATTCCAACTGCTCTGCCTGTTCGTCCGGCGGCGTTTCTCCGGCATCGTCTACTACTTCATCTGCGATGCGAAAGAACGCGTACAGTACGTACGTTGGATGGCGCGCACGCTCGGGGAGAAAACGGGTCGCGACGTGGAACGTCCGCCCGGTGCGCTGCTGGATTTCTTTCGTACGTTCGATCTGTTTGCTATCGACCATATTACGTGAACAACTGAGAGGCTACGGTGTCGGGATCATCGAGTCGGGCGAGCATGATAGATTCGTGTAATCGGCTAGGGAACGACGGGGTATAATAATTTGTGTGACGCCCCAACGAGTAGTTTTTCACTCCCCACCCGCAATCGGATGCTATGCACCTCGGGATCGTCGCCCAGCGGGGGAACGAGCGGGCAGCCGAGCTCGCGCGGGACCTCGTCGAAATCCTCACGGCTGACGATCTCACAGTTTCGGTCGATGCGGCGACCGGCGACACGCTCGACCGTCCCGGCGTCGACGTAAGCGAAATGGCTACGTGCGACCTCGTCGTCTCGATCGGCGGGGACGGGACTTTCCTGTATGCGGCCCGCGGTGCCGCTTCGACGCCAATTATCGGCGTCAACCTCGGTGAAGTCGGCTTTCTGAACGCGATCGCGCCCGCCGACGCGATCGAAGCGGTCACCGCCGAAGTCGAACGGCTTCGGTCGGACGGTCGTGTAGCGTCGCGTGAGTTGCCACGGTTACAGGCCGAAAACGGGGACTGGTCGCTCGAGCCGGCGATCAACGAGATCGTGTTTCAGGGCCCACAGCGCGGCCACGGGATGGGTGCTGATTTCGAGGTCCGGATCGACGGCGACGTGTACACGACCGGCCACGCCGACGGTGTACTCGTGTCGACGCCAACCGGAAGCACCGCGTACAACCTCAGTGAGGGGGGCCCGCTCGTTCATCCGGGGCTCGACGCCGTCGTCGTTACCGAGATGTGTCCGACTGATTCGATGCCTCCGCTGGTTGTCGATGCCGACAGTACGGTGTCCGTGACTGTCTCGGACGCCGACGACGCCTTCGTGGTGAGCGACGGCCGGACACGAAAGCAACTGGACCCACCCACCACCGTCACCGTCGAAACTGCTGGCGCTCCAGTCCGTCTCGCCGGAGGCAGTGCCGATTATTTCGAGGCCCTGAAGAAACTGGAGTGATAGCCTGTCGTCCCCGCATTCCTGTCGTAGAAGTGCTCCTTTCGAAAGGCCTAATCACGCTCCACCCTGACCACCGCTCAATGAGTGAACAACTGCCGGACGTCCAGGCTACCCGCCCGGATGTCACCGTCGGCCTGAGTCAGGTCGGCGTTACGGATGTCGAGAAACTCGTCAAGGTCGCCCGCCCCGACAAACGCCCGATCGTACTGATGGCCGAATTCGAGGTGTTCGTCGATCTGCCCTCCTGGCGCAAAGGTGCGGACATGAGCCGGAACATGGAAGTCATCGACGAGACGCTCGAAGCCGCCACCCGTGAAGAGGTTTACCGTGTCGAGGATGTCTGTGGCGACGCTGCGGAACGACTGATCGAGAAACACGAATACACGAGTGAGGTCACTGTCTCGATGGAAGCCGAGCTGGTCCAGCGCGAGCAGACGCCGGCTTCGGACAAGGAGACCCAGAGCACCGTCGATATCACCGCCAGTGCGACGGCAACCGATGAGGGCACCCGCGAGATGATCGGGGTCGATGTCACCGGGATGACGGTCTGTCCCTGCTCGCAGGGGATGTCCGAGACTCGTGCCCGTGACAAACTCGAGGAGCTCGATGTCGACGCCGACGCCGTCGAAGAGTTCCTCGAAGACGTGCCACAGCCGGGCCACTCCCAGCGCGGCCACGCCAAGATCACGATCGAGAGCACGGGAGCACCCGAAGTCGACCTCCGCGATCTGATTGAGGTCGCCAAGGAGTCGATGAGCGGCCGGATCTACAACATGGCGAAACGACCGGACGAGGACCACATGACCTACGAGTCCCACGCCGACGCCAAGTTCGTCGAGGACTGCGTCCGCGCGATGGCCGAGGGTGTCGTCGAGGAGTTCCCCGACCTCGCAGATGACGCGGTCGTCTCGATGCGCCAGTCCAACGACGAATCGATCCACCAGCACAACGCCCACGCCGAACGGCACGTCGAGATGGGTCAGCTGCGATCGGAAGTACAGAACTGACCGGAGTGTCTGACGGAAGCTATTTTATGATCGGCCGATTCGTCCCGGACGATGAGACCGATTACGCGACGGAAACTGCTCGCCGCGAGCGCGGCGGGAACAGGTGCCGTTCTCGCGGGCTGTCTCGGCGACGATGATGAGCCCGAGAACGGCGACGAGGAACCGACCGATCAACCCGAAGACGACGGGAACGGCGACGATGACTTCGAGGAACCGGACGACAACGAGGACGCGGACGATACCACCGACGACGAACCCGCTGGCTCGACCCCGGCACTGTACTACGTCGACGTGGAAAACGGGACCGACGAGACCCGGACGGCACACGTCATCGTCGAGGACGGCGGCGAGCTGATCCACTGGTCCGATCTCTCCCTCGAAGCGGGCGAAACTCGACGCGTCGAACGGAACTGGGAGCCAGTTTCGGGCTCCTACGTGGTTTCGATCCGCATGGACGGACAGGACGAGTGGCGGCAGGTCGATCTGACTCAAGAGAACTCGCCGTGTTATGGTCTCTTCGCCCGGGTTCGTGATGGCAACGAACTGAACGTGCTTCTCGATCCCGGCCCGAGCGGCTGTGAGGAGGATACGGAGGGAGACAACTAGAAGGAGAGGGGCTCGGCGTCCTCCCACTTCGGCAGGAACTCGTCGTGGATGTTGGTCGCGAACTCGGGATCCTTCAGGTCGATCATACCGAAGGTGTCGTTGACAGCGAGCGGGTGTGGCACCTGAATGCAGACCTCGACGTCGTCGATTACGTTGAACGTCCCCGTCACGTCGTCGCTGACCCGGACCTCGTAGTCGGGATGCGGTGAGAGCGTCTCGCGGTGGCGCTTGCCGACGTCCTCGGGCAGTGAATCGACCAGTCCTGGCGTCATCAGCACGTTGATCTCGACGCCCCGGTCGATCGCGGCTTCGAGCTGTTTCGCGACGAGCGTGCCAATATCGCCCTGATCGAACAGCGAGGTCTGGTCGGAGGCGACGACGACGATCCGTTCGTCGGCCGCCGATAGGCGTTCGACGAGCAGGTCGGCAGTCTCTTCCGCGCCGACCGCCGCCGTCCAGAACTGTTCTTCGACGGGGTCGGCGGCGTGCAGTTCGGTCGATAGGTCGTCGACGATCTCCTCGTACTGGTCGGCCTTCTCCTCGAGTTCGCGCTTCTTGTCGTCAAGCAGGCGGTCGAGCGCGGTCGATGGTTCGACCGCGACGTACTTTTTCGGTCGACTGGCGGTCTGGGTTCGGACGAGATTGTACTGCTCGATACTGTTGAGTACGTCGTAAATCCGCCCCATCGGCACGTCACTCACCCGAGACAACTCTTTTGCGGTTGTGGGACCCGTGTTCAGCAGCGACCGGTATGCGCGAGCTTCGTACTCCGATAGGCCGAGATCCCTGAGGCTAGGCATACTGCTCAAGAAACGCTCGAACAGTATAAACGCACCGACCGTTTGAAACCTTGGCGGGACGAACGGAGAAAACCACCTGCAGGTCTACGCCATTGAGAGCGTCCGAACGCGCTGCTCGAGCTCATCGGGTGTCGTTGCAGGATCTGCCGATCGGTCGCCGCGTCGCGCGACAGCTGTACCGTCTTTCATTCCGGCTGCGTCCGGCACCACGACTTTCTCGTGATCGCCGACGCGAAGTGCGGCGCGGTGCAGGTCCGAACCTGCGGCATCACCGATGCGGATCGTCAGCGTGTCGTTCAGGAGTCGGGCAGTGACAGAGCCAAACCCGGTTACTTGGGGACCGAACCGGTCGTAGGCACCGGCGAACGCCTCGACCGTTTTCCGTGTGACATCACGATATCGTTCGTTACCAGTGATGGCATAGAGATCGAGCAACGCGTCGGCCATTTCGACGTTGCCGTCGAGCGGGCGGAGCGGCCTGTCGAGCAGACCAAGGCCTGCAGCAGGACCATCCCGGAACGAGGACTCGTCGAACAGTTCGTCAATGGCCGCATCGGCGACGGTTTGGGCGGTCTCAATTGTATCAGCTCCAATCACTTCGTGGGCCGTCACGAGTGCTGCAAGCGTGTGCGCGTGATCTGCAAGCAGGAGCCGTTCGCCGCGTTCGTCGCCATCAATAAAGTGTAACACCTCTCCGTCGTCGATCAGTTCCTCCCGGAGGTGATCGAGCGCTCGCTCCGCATAGCGACGTGCCCGGTCTTCGTCCGTGTAGGCGTGGTACGTCAGGAGCGCGTCGACGGCCAGCGCGTTCCGGTCGGCGAAGACTGTCGTATCGACCGGTGGGGCCTCTGCGTCCTCGCGCCCGGTGGGTTCCAGCGTGTAGTAGCTCGCCCCCTCGCCCGCGGACTGGCTGCCGGCAAAGGCAGCTCCGGTCCACAGAGTCGTCGTCAGGTAGTCGATGGTGCGCTCTGCGGGCTCGCGGTACTCCTCCTTGCCGGTGTAGAGATAGGCGTTTGCGAACGCTCGCACCAGCGCGGCGTTCGTGTCCAGTAGCTTCTCGTAGTGGGGATCCGCCCAGTTGCCCTCGGCGGCGTATCTGAAGAAGCCACCGGCGTACTCGTCGAACAGGTTCGCGCTGATCGCACTCAGGGTCCGCTCGGCCTGCTCGCGCTCGCGTTTGAGCGCGAACTCGACGGTTCGGGGCATCGGGAACTTTGCATTCGTTCCCCAGCCGCCCGCCCGCTCGTCGTAGGTCTCATGGAGTGCACCGAGAAAGTGGCGTTCGATCTCCTCGCTTATTTGTCCTGCAGGTGGGCTATCGCCGTTGACCGCCCGGGGGACCCGGCCCGCGGAACTGCCCTTTCCGTCCCACATCTTCCGGACGCTCGTAATTACCTGACGCATCCCGTCGGGCCCGAGATAGCCCGACCCGGTCAGCAGTTCACCCTCGGGCGTCAGAAAGACCGTCGAAGGAAACCCACCCATGTTGTACCGCTCGCGAACCCGTGGATGGCGATCGACATCGACCCGCACCGGTACGAAGCCGTCGTTGACGTTTGCGGCGATGCGTGGCTCACCGTACGTCTCGTGATCCATCTCGTGACACCACGAGCACCACCTCGCCGACAGCGACAGCAAGATTGGCTTGTCCGCCCGGTCCGCAATCTCGAACGGCTCCGGCCCCCACTCGTGCCACTCGACACCGGTCTGGGCTGCGTGTTCGTCCATGCGGGCCGCTACGCCGCCGCGAGGGTAAGGGCTTCGGGACCGGTCCGGAGTGTTAAGCGTTTTTACCGCGGAGCCGCTATCAGTGTGTATGTTCAAGCGGATTCTGGCCCTGTTGATGCTCATCCCGCTCCTGGACTCGGTGTTGCTGGTCGCACTGGGCATCTTCTGGGTCAGCTGGATCGGCGGGCTCGAGATCGTCCTGCTGGTCGTCTTGACAGCCCTGATCGGTACCCTCGCGGTACACGCCGAAGGTAAGCGAACAATCCGGAAGCTTCAGCGCTCCCTTCGGGCTGGCGACGTCCCGACGAACCAGCTGATCGACGGGGGCTTCCTGATCGCCGCCGGAGCCTTCCTGCTCACGCCGGGACTCGTAACCGACCTTATCGGCTTCCTGCTCGTGATCCCGCCGACACGGATCGCCATCAGAGCCGTGGTCAAGAAGTTCGTCATCGTCCCCTATATCGACAAGCAGACCGGCGGCTTCGCCACCGGAAACGTCTACACCTTCGGGTTCCCCGGGGACACGAACGAAGGGCCAGGCCCAGCACAGGCCGGGAATCCGTTCGACATCGACGGGGGATCGGGTGGCGCTGACGATTCCTTCGATACGAATCCACGGTCCGACGGGGGCGACGACGTATACGACCTCGGCGACGACTCCTACGATGTCGAGTTCGACGAATCCGGAGAGTCGCCGGATCGCTAGCGATACCGCAGGAGGGCGTCACCCCCTGACAGGGCCCCGGGAGAAGGAAACGCTTAAACACACAAGCCAACTACCCGATAATGCGTTCGCGGGCCAATAGCTCAATCAGGTTGAGCGCTCGGCTGATAACCGGGAGGTTCGCGGTTCAAATCCGCGTTGGCCCATCAAAATTTTAACCGGTCTTTGGTCGGTAGAAAAACGGCGTTACAATCCGTCAGCACGTCGTTTATCCACAAATTCAGTTTTCGAAAATCGGACCGCTGAGTTTGTCCCATCATATTCTATCCCGGTGGTCCGCGCCCTCTGGCGATTGGGATTAGCCGAAATTGAGGGGTGGTCGGCGTGTTGAAGCTCGTCGAGAGCGACGAGTCCCCCACCTGCCGGAACTGTGGCGCCCACGTCACAGAGGACTTCCGGCGCGTGTTCGGTGACGAGGATCACGTCGCCCACCGCTGTCGTGAGTGCGATACCAGCCGCACCAGTCGCAGACCAACAGGGGCATCCACGTCGGCGCTGGCGAGCGCGGTCGCCCAGATGCGCCGGAAACGGTGAAAGGTATCGTACTCCACAACCGATCACACGTACTTGCCCAGTGACCAGTCTGCAGATATCTGGGCTCCGCTATCGCTCCCAGGTTCTTGAAAGCACCCAAAGATAGTAATTGAAAAGAAAATCTTTTCATAGACCAGCTCTGAAGTTCGTAGTAATCACTGGTGTCAGTTAGTGCCACGAATGGAAACTGCAAACATCGATACCGACTTGAGTCTCTTCAAATACGACAACCTCGAACAGTTACCCGAACAGTACCGGGAACTGGACGAATCCGAACGGACTGACCGGATTGAGGCTGCATTGGCCGAGTTGGGCGACGATGTCGTGATCCTCGGACACAACTATCAGCGCCGGGAGATCGTTGAACACGCCGATTTCATCGGTGATTCCTACCAGCTCTCGAAAGAAGCGGCGAACGCTGACGCCGAGTACGTAATCTTCGGCGGCGTGACGTTCATGGCCGAGAGCGCGGACATCATCACTGACGACGAGCAAACTGTTATCCTCCCGAGCATGGAAGCGTCCTGCCCGATGGCCGGGATGGCAGAAGCCCTGCAGGTCGACGCCGCGTGGGCCGAGATCACGGCGGCTGCACCCGACGAGGAGATCATCCCGATCACGTATATGAACTCCTACGCGGATCTGAAGGCGTTTACCGCCGAGCATGGCGGCGCGATCTGTACGTCCTCGAACGCCCATCTTGTCTTCGAGTGGGCCCTAGAGAAGGGGGACAAAGTACTGTTCCTGCCCGACAAACACCTCGGCGAGAACACGGCTCACCGACTGGGCCTCGAAGACGAGACCGCCGACTGGGATCCGTGGGATCCCGAGGGAAAAGACGCCGAGGAGGTGGCAGAAAGCGACATCATCCTCTGGGATGGCTACTGCCAGGTCCACGAGAGGTTCCGCGAACACCACATCGAGAAGATGCGCGAGGACAATCCCGCGGCGAACGTCGTGGTGCACCCGGAGTGTCGCCGCGAGGTCGTCGAAGCCGCGGACGTCGTCGGCTCGACGAGTACGATCTGTGAGGTCGTCGAGGAGGCCGATCCCGGCGACACCTGGGCGATCGGAACAGAGATTCATCTGGCGAACCACCTCGATCGCTGGTATCCCGAGGTGAACGTCCTTCCACTGTGTGGCGACGCCTGTATGGACTGTAACGCGATGCGCCAGATCGACCCGAACTACCTGACGTGGGTGCTCGAAGAGCTTGTCGAGGGGCGTGAGCGCAACGTCATCGAGGTGGCAGAGCGGGAGAAAGAGCTCGCCGAAGTGGCGATGAACCGGATGCTGGAGCTACAGGGGTGAACAATGTCGGACCACACCACTGCGGACGTGCTTGTCGTCGGTACCGGCATCGCGGGCTGTGCCGCGGCGCTCGCGGCCGCACGCGGGGGAAGCCACGTGCTGGTCGCAACGAAAGCCGAACGTCCCGAAGACGCCAGCACCGACTGGGCACAGGGGGGCATCGCCGTCTCGCGGGACGATCCCGATGGGTTCAAACGCGATATTCTGGCGGCAAGCAGTAATACCGCGGATCCCGACGCCGTCGACGTCCTCGTGGAGAACGCCAATGACGCCGTCGAGGACGTCCTGCTGGAGACGCTCGGGGTCGAGTTCGATATGGCTGGTGGAGAGTTCGATTCGCTGGGCGACGACTGGGACTACGGGCGCGAAGCGGCTCACTCCGAGAACCGGATCCTGCACGTTAACGCCGAGACGGGTACACACATTCTCCGACCCCTTCTATCCTATCTCGACGACCACGAGCGCGTACAGATCATGGAGGACACCGCCGCGCTCGATCTGATCACCCACGAAGGGCGCGTCCACGGCGTCCAGCTGGACCGGACACCAGACGGGGAGCGTTCACGGACCGGCTACCCCGTCTTCGCCGGATCGACCATCCTCGCGACTGGTGGGATCGGATCGCTGTACCCACACTCGACGAATCCAGCGGGTTCGACCGGCGATGGGATCGGGATGGCCGCGCTCGCCGGCGCGGACGTCGCCGACATGGAGTACGTCCAGTTCCACCCGACCGCGCTCGATGAGACGGTATCGGGCGTGACCGATGCGGCGGACAACGACACGATTGAGACAGTCCTGATTAGCGAGGCCGTCCGCGGCGAGGGTGCACACCTCATCAACGGCGAGGACGAGCGGTTCATGCCCGGGGTTCACGAGGACGCCGAACTCGCCGCGCGTGATGTGGTTGCACGTGCGGTCGCACGCGAGCGTGACGAAACCGGCGAGGTCCGACTTGACGTCTCGATGTTCGACTTCGCCGAGCAGTTCCCCGATCTCGCCGAGCGCTGCGAACGGCGCGGCGTGGATCTCGACGCTGGCATCCCTGTCACGCCCTGCCAGCACTTCCTCTGTGGCGGCATCGCAGTCGACGACCGCGGTCGGGCCAGCCTCGACCGACTGTTCGCCGTCGGCGAGTGTGCCCGAACCGGCGTCCACGGTGCGAACCGACTGGCCTCGACCAGCCTGCTCGAAGGGCTGGTCTGGGGGCTCCGGACCGGCGAGACGGCGACTGGCAACGAGCCACAGCCGATCGAGGCCGCCGACCTGCTCGACAGCGACCCGGACCTCCCGCCACGTTTCGCCGCCGAGAAGTTCACGCGCCTGCGTCGCGTGATGGGCGAGCACGTCGGCCTGCGTCGCGAGTCCGAGGGGCTCGCACGCGCTGCCGCCGTTCTACGCCGACTCAAGGGAGAGGTCGACGCATACGTCCGAACGCGAACCGCGAGGGATCTGTACGAACTCCGGCACGCGAGCGTCACTGCATTGCTGATCGCGCGCGCCGCTGCTGAAAACGAGCGCTCTGTGGGCTGTCACTATCTCGTCGACGAGCCCACCGAATCGGCTGCGACACTCGCGGACGACTGATGATCACCGACTCACAGATCGAAGGCTGGCTGCGGGAAGATCTGGGCCATCACGACGTGACGAATGGGGTGCCCGGCCGGACAGCCGGTCGTCTCGTCGCAAAAGAAGCGGGTGTTATCGCTGGACTCGACGCCGCTCGCGCGGTCTTCGTGTACCTCGACGTCGACGTCACGGAATCGCTGGAGGATGGCGAGCGAATCGAACCGGGCGATCAGGTCCTCGCAGTCGAAGGACCCGCCCGCGACGTCCTGCGTGGCGAGCGCGTCGCCGTGAACATCGCTGGCCACGCCTCGGGCATCGCCACGAAGACGCGTCGAGCGGTCGAGCGTGCCGCGGCTGTAGTCGGGGCGGAAACGGCCCCGGAGATTGCGGCGACCCGCAAAACGACGCCGGGCCTCCGCGGGATCGAAAAACGCGCAGTAGTCGCGGGCGGTGGCGATACCCACCGCCTCGATCTCTCGCATATGGTGATGGTGAAGGACAACCAGATCGCGGAGCTGGGCCTCGAAGGGGCCATCGAGCGCTTCGACGACCGGACTTCCTTCGCCACGAAGATCGACGTCGAAGTCGAACGCGTCGGAGACGCCCCACGAGCCGCGGAGGCCGGAGCCGATATCGTCCTGCTGGACAACATGACGCCCGCCGAGACCAGCGAGGCCGTCAACCTGCTGGCAGAGTACGACGGCGTCCTCGCCGAGGCGTCGGGCGGCATCGGCGTCGATGACATCCCGGCGTACGCGACAACTGGCGTCGATATCATCTCTATGGGCGCGTTGACCCACAGCGCGCCCGCGCTCGATCTGTCCTTTCGGACGGGGCAGTGATAATCATATTCTGCCATATCTGGTTAAGTTGAAAAGAACTATAATGGAATATAAATTACAGATCCATGATGTCAGCACAAGCCTCCAAAAATAATATACTCTCTGTATATACTGGAATTGGAATTCTACTGTTCTCTATTAATCTGGTCATCATTGGAGTGAGTATCGAGGAATTCCTTCTTTTAACCATTGTAGGCATGGTACTATCCCTTTGTGGACTTCTCATCGTGATATTGTCCTGAACTGTGGACTATTCTTCGATAGTTTCGGACCGGTGAGTGAACCATTCCTGGTCGTCTATCGGTTCGAATACATAAACCCCCGACGACGACATCGCCGAGATGATCGTCGGCGGGGGCGATCCGGAGCCGTATATTGATCAGATCGACGCCTTCGCCGATGCGGGCTACGATCACGTCTACATCCACCAGATCGGACCGGAGCAGGAGGGGTTCATCGAGTTCGCACGCGAGGAGTTGCTGCCGAAGTTCTGATCGAGTTCGTCGGACCGTTTATATACGATTGGGCGGCCAGCCCCGCCATGCGACTCGAAGCCTTCCGGTCGGACGACCGGGCGATCGAGGGACTGCCGATCAGACTCGTCATCGCCATCGTAGTTGGCGTGGCGAGTCTGTCAATCATGATGTCGATGCTCTCGGGCGTCGGGACGCTCGGAACGACCGAACTCGACGTCGAACCCGACGAGGAGGTGATCGAGACGGGGTACAACTCGGTCGATCTGACGGTAATCGACGATCAGGGCGATCCAGTCGAGGGCGCGACAGTGATCGTCTCCAGTGGGACCGCGAACATCGATGGGGTTGTAAACGAGGAATCGGACGCCGATGGCGAAGCCACAGTCGGCATATCGCCGGAGCTCCGGGACAATCAGGACAAGGGCACCCTGGAGATCGACATCAATCCGCCAGCAGGAACCGAGTACGAGGACCAGCGCGAGAATACGGAGCTACTGGTGATCGACGACTAGACGCCGTCCCAGTCGATCCACTCGCGCTCCCAGCAGTGACGCGACTGAGCGGCGCGCTCTGCGTGCTCACGGTCCTCGCGAGCGGTTCGGTTGCGCTCGATGGCATCGGCCTGTTCGCCCTCGACGAGCAGCGGCGCGAACGCCACCGTACCGTGTTCCTCGACATCGCCACTGCTCTCGATGACGGTGAGCCGCTGGGTGGCGTTGCCCTGCGGTAAGACGAGTTTCCCCTCGGGAGCGAGCTGATCCAACAGGGCTGGTGGCGGTCGTACTGCCGCCGCTTCCAGCAGGATCCGGTCGTAGGGCGCGTACTCGGGGAGGCCGTCAGCACCGTCACGGCAGTCGACCAGCACCTCACCGTGACCCGCCGCAGCGAGGTTCTCGCGGGCGGCGTACACCAGCGAGCGGGTGATATCGACCGCGTGAACGCTTCGCCCATCGACGATCTCGGCGAGCACAGCGGCGGTGTAGCCGACGCCGACGCCGACGACCAGCACCGAGTGACCCGGCCTGACATCGACCAGTTCGAGCAGTCTGGCCGCTTCGCTCGGCGAGAGAACGCGTGTGCCGTGCTCCTGATGGGAGATATCGGCGTAGGCCGCCCGATCGGCGTCGACGAACTCGTGGCGCGGAACCTCCCGCATCGCGAGCCCTACCTGTTCGCTCCGGACAACGGCCTTGGCCTCGTGTTCGAGGCTGTCGACCATGTCGTCTCGGAGTACCGCGGGTTCCATGTCTCCGGATTCGTTCCGGAACGTAATCAATCGCGCGGCTGGCGGGCGGGATAGTTCGGTGTCGGGTCAGCCACGCATCTGTACGAACCGGACCCCGCCATGAGATTCCGTGGCGAGAGAGCCGTCCGCTCGCTTGTCGAACTGTTTGAGCATCTGCTGTCGTCGACCGATCGGGGCGAGGATTCGACCACCGCCCACGACCTGTTCGGCGACCGGTTCTGGAAGTTCGGTGGCAGCACAGGTCAGATACGCACGGTCGTACGGGGCGTGTTCCGGCCAGCCATCCCAGCCGTCGCCGACGCGAATCGAGACGTCACCGTATCCGAGATCGGAGAGCGTGTCCTCGGCACGCTCGGCGAGGCACTCGCTGTACTCGACGGAGTAGACGTTCTCGCTCCCGACGACTTCCGCAGTGACGGCTGCGTGATAGCCACAGCCAGTGCCGATTTCGAGGACGACATCCCCGGGTTCGGCATCGATCAGCTCGGTCATCATCCCGACCATATGTGGGGCGCTGATCGTCTGATCGTCGCCGATCGGGAGGGGACGGTCCACGTAGGCTGCGTCACGTTTGGGGGCGGGGACGAACTCGTGGCGCGGGACCGAACGGAGGGCGTCGATAGTCGCCTCGTCGCCGATCCGGCCGCTCTCTACGAGACGGTCGACCATCCGGTCGCGTCGATCCTCGAACGCACCCCCGGACATCGGCTACCAGGCCGACCAGGCGGTTGAGGTCTCGTCTCGGACGTACAGCCGCTTGACGTCCTTTGCGACCGCCGTATCGCGGTCGTGATCCAGTTTGTCGAACTTGTAGCCGGTTGCGTCGTCCCGGACGACGATCCCTTCGATCGTGAACTTTTCACCGGCGAGTTTGTCGGTCGCGCCGACGGTGAACTCGTAGTCCCCTGGGACCTGCAAGGTAACGCTTCTGGTCTCCTCTCGGCGACCGTCCTTCGGGTGGATCGTCGTGTTGACGCCGACGTTCCCGACCGCGCGGGTCCAGATCGTACTGACGTCCTCGGCGCTTGCTTCGTCGACGCGCTTGTCGCCGTCGAGTTCGAGGCTGGTGATCCGGACAGTCATGATCGCCTCGGGCGTATCGAGGACGAACTCCTCGCCGGTGGCAAGGGTTTCGTCGGCCGGTGGTTCTGCCGTCGCGGAGAAGGACTCGTCTTCCTGTGAGACGACGACATCGCGCTCGACGGTCCGATCTTCCTCGATACGAACCTTGTGGACGTGGCCGCACTCCGTACAGCGAACGGTCGCCTGTCCACCGGGCTTGAGTACTTCGTGGACAGTCTCGGCATCTGGCGAACAGGAGGGACAGCGTGCTCCGATTCGCTCCGTGGTATCGCTCATACCGGCCACCTACCGTCCGAGCGGATAAAAGGAGTCGGTCATGGGAACGTCAGGCCGTCGCCGCTGGCGCGGTGGCAAGCTTCCCCGATCCGATAGCACTTATACGTCCGGCCGGTCTGTGACCGAGTATGGCACGACAGGACTACCAACAACAGCTGGAGTCTCTCCGTGAGGACGTTCTCTACATGAGCGAACTCGTCCTCGAACGGCTGCGGATGAGCTTCGACGCCCTCGAACAGAAAGACGAGGCGATCGCGGAGCAAGTGATTCAGGGCGACCACGAGATCAACCAGCTGTATCTCGACCTCGAACAGGACTGTATCGATATTCTGGCGCTACAACAGCCCGTCGCCGGTGATCTTCGATTTATCGCATCCTCGTTCAAGATCATCACAGATCTGGAACGGATTGGGGATCTCGCTACCAATCTTGCCGAGTATTCCCTCAACGCAGAACAGGACATCTATCCCGAGGTCGACGTGCAGGGACTGGGAGATTTGGCTCACGAGATGGTCGAGGACGCAATGGACGCGTATGCGACTGACGACCCGGACGCGTGTCGTAAGATTTCGCGACGCGACGACGAGATCGATGCGCTCTGTGAAGAAGCGAGCCAGACGGTCGTTCGGGACCTGCTCGAACGGGAGTTCGACGAGAAATCGAGCGAGGATATCGAGGCACTCATGAACGACGTGTCACGGCTCCTGTTGACGATTCGAGACCTCGAACGCATCAGCGATCACGCCGTCAACATCTCCGCACGAACGCTGTATATGATCGAGAGCGACGACGAACTGATCTACTAGCCGTCGTATCGCCACGTTTCGCCGCCCCATCGAGGCTCGATGACACCCGGTAGATCGCCCAGCCGTTCCGATACCATCGCCCACCACTGTTCTGCCTCGTCGTACCCCGCGGAGTGTGCCGGATACACCTGTTCGATCAGTTCGGCTTCCTCGAGCTCGCGAGTGTCTCGGAGCTGGTCGAACGTGGCACGAATCGCGTCGCGTCGCCAGTCCCGCATCATTTCGCTGATTCCGGGGACGTCCATATCGTCGAGCAGGGTGGAGACGTGTTCGTCGACCGGCCGACCCGTTCCGTTGTCCTCGCTGACAAACGTTGCTCTGGGCTGGTACCAGACAGTCAGCGGCGGCTCTTCGCGCACCTGTTTTCGGTCCAACTGACCGGTACGACACAGCGCGTCGAGTTTGCTCCGGGCCTCATACTCGGTGCAGGACAGCACATCGGCAATTTCCGTCGCCGTCTTCGGCTCCGCACCCTCGAACCGTTCGACGACGGTGTCGTCGGGGATCTCCTCGACGAACTGCCCCCAACTCCTGTCGTCGTGGTTACTCATATACGCAGGATTTGTACCGAATACTCATTATTTTTTGTATCGCTCTATGAGCTGATATATTCTCTCAGTGAGAACCGTCGTTCGCCGACGCTTCCTCGTCGACGAGTCGGTGAGCGTACCAGACCGTCGAGAAGTCCTGTGGGCTCGGTAGGGCACAGGCCAGCCACGCGACGGCGGCGGCGATCACGTACGGACTCCCGGTCGCGAGCGGATCCGAAAGGGCACCGATAGCAACCAGTATGAACGGGATAGTCAGGGTTAGCGGCATCAGGGCGGCAACACGGAGTCCGCCAACCGGTGTTTCAGCGGAGAGCTGCGGCGTTACCGACGCCCACGTCCCGAGGACCCCCGCTCGGAGTCGGCCGATTCCCTTGCGCCCACCGAGCCAGTCAATCCGATACTCGATTCCGAACGCCCGCAGGGCAAGCGCGTGCGTGTACTCGTGCACGACAGTCCCCAGACAGAGCGTTAGCAGGAGTACGCCGGATACTCCGGCGATGGTAAATGGGTCCATGCTACCTGTACCAGTAGCTACGGTAAGGTCGCTTTAATCTGTTGTTTCCGGCGCTCTTCCTCGGTATTTCGACCAATCAGCGAACGTCACACTTCGCATGATAGACCGGTCAGTACGATTGTACGAGCACCGGACCGCTGGCTCGATTCCCGTTTACTGGCCCCTCAGTAACGGCAGGTTACGCCGGACAGTCCGCCGAAACTGGCCGGAGATGCCCAGTACGGTGGCGAAGTACAGACCCGCCCCGAGCGCGACGACGGCGGGGACGGCAATGAGGTTCCCGACCTCTGCCGTCTCGACAAGTTCGAGGGCGAGCCAGACGCCACCGCCCATCAGCCCGGCCGACACCCACTGGCGACCGATCTCCCGGACCGGCGTTCGGAACGCGAGCACGTCAGTAAGCGCGACGTACGCAAGGGCGAGACCGATTCCGGCGGAGAGTGCCGTGGCGATGGCCGCACCCGTCCAGCCGATCTGCCAGACCAGCAGGACGTTCAGCACGGTGTTGATCGCAATAAACGCGAGATTGATCCGGAAGGCGAGGTCGGGCCGGTCGACCGCGTTCAACGCAGTCAGTAGCTGTTTCTGGTAGCCGTACAGGAGCGTCGCGACCAACAACAGCCCTAGCACTGCCGTCCCCTGCACGAACTCGGGGCCGTAGATCGCAAGCAGTCGGTCACCGACCAGCAGTCCGCCGACCAGCCCCGGAACGACGATCAGGCCGCCGTAGGCAAGACTGTCCTCGACCAACTGGCTCGCCCTCGCGTCGTCGCCGTCCGCGATCGCCCGACTGATCTCGGGGAAAAGCGTGTCGCTCACTGCCGTCCCGAAGAGCTCGAGAAACTTCGCGATCGACCATGCAACGGCGTAGACGCCGACCAGCGCCGAGGGGACGAATGCACCGAGCACCAGTATGTCGACATCGTTGAACGAGCGGGACTTGAGTCCGCCGAGCCAGGCGTACTTCGCGTACTCGTAGAGGCTCCGGAAGTGTCGTTTCCGGGGACGTTCCAGCGACGTCGAGACGTACACCAGACCGAGCACGCCGATCAGGACGCCGCCGATGCCGTAGCCGACCAGTAGTCCGGCGAGCGACAGGCCCGCGATTACGAGCGCGATCTGCACGAGCGTCGCCACGCCGATCCGGACCGGGGCGAGCAGGCCCGCAAGATGGACCTTCCGCTCGCCTTCGAGCACTGCCAGCACGAGTTTGTAAAACAGTTTGATCGCCAGCAACGCGAGGACGAACCAGACCACGGAGACGGCGACGTAGGCGTCGAACTCCCCGACATAGGTGGCGAGATACTCCCGTCCGAGCACGAGTAGTACCGAGACGACCCCCCCAATCGCCAGCGTCGACAGGATTCCGGCGGCGACGTACGCCCCCTGCTCGTCGCCCTCGCTGACGCGTTTGGTCACGGCGGTGCCGACACCCATCGACCCGCCGAGCTTGAGCCATGCGACGACGGCGATGATCAGCGCGTACAGCCCCAGTACCTCCGCGCCGAGCTCCCGAGCGAAGTAGATCGTTCCCAGAAAACCGAGCGCGGAGCTGACGAGCTTCGAGAGGAAGACGACGATCGAGGTCTGACCGATCCGCATCTGTCGGCCCAACGGACGAGTCGGCTATGCCGTTTTCGGTCGCCGGACGGAACAGACTGATAGGGGTCCGTCCGAAACGGTCGGGTAATCGATGGGTCCCGATCTCTCGCATGTCACCGCGTTTACCGAACACGTCGGGAGCGGACAGTCACGGCCCAGATCGTTCTACGCGCTCGATCCGCCCGGGGAGCACTATTACCTGTTCCGGCCGACGCGGGCGGCGTTCGAGACGGTTGCGGGGATGATCGCCGGTGAAGGACTGAAGCGGCGGCTCGGCGGCTACGCCCTGCGTGGGTGCGCTGTGGCCCCGGTGTTCGCTCGGCTGGTTCCGTTCGTTTCGACGCGCACGCTCGACGTGGGTGATGGCTTCGACTGCGATATTGCGGTACTCAGCAATCGGACGCGTCTCGTCGACCTCGGCGAGCAGGTGGTCTACACGATCCCTTCGGGCGGCCCCGAGCGGGTCGTCGACGAGGTGTACGCCCGCGAACGACTTCCACCCACGATCACCGTTCCGACACTCCACGACTACGATCTGGACTACCCCTATCTCGCCGAGGCGTTCGTTACAGGAACACACCCGCGCTCCCCCGTCGAGGGCTGGCCGTTCCTCCTCGATGCCCTCGATCAGCTCACCGACCTCTACCGAAACGATCCGGAACCGGTGGCAGTATCGGGAATCCTCGACGACGCGAAAACGACGCTCGACGAACGGGGGTTGCTCGCCGAACCGCCGTTCGACCGGGCGTTCGATCTACTCATGCGACTCCATCTCCCCGAGTACCTCTACCGGGCCTGGGTACACCGCGACCTCCACACGCGGAACGTGCTCGTCGAGGACGAGCGGGTCTGCATCCTCGACTGGGAAAGCGCCGGTCAGGATCTGGTCGTTCGGGATCTCTTTCGACCGTTTACCATCGCTTACTACGACACCCGTGATCCGCGACCGTTCGTTGAGCTCTGCACGTGCGAGGGCACGGGCGGCGAAATCGTCGACGATTATATCGACGTTGTCGGCGAGTACGCGATGGCCGGTCCCGGCCGGTACTCGGGCCTGCCGGTGTTGTACCTGCTGAGTACACTTGCCGACAAGGAACGAACGGAGTTCTGGGAGAGCAAACGTGAGCTCCTGAGCGAAGTGATCGACCGGATTCAGTGACCGGTATCCGGCACGTTACGCCGTTATTCGTCGACGACGTCCTCGTACAGTGCCAGTACGTCAGCACTCATCTCGGCCCACGTCGTCAGCGCGTCCGGCTGAGGCGTCAACTCGACTGCTGCCCGGACCGCGTCGGCAACCACTCTCGCGTCGACGTCCTCGACGCCGACGCAGCCATCGACGTTCGTCCACTCCGACAGCGCGGTGGCGTCCCGCACGACGCAGGGCGTCCCGGCGGCCAGCGACTCGCCGACCGTCAGCCCGTAGCACTCGTAGTCCGAGAGGAAGACGTGGGCTGTCGCGCCCGCGTAGAGACCGGGCAGGCGCTCGTCGGCAACGTAGCCGAGGAACTCAACGCGGTCGTCGACGCCGCGTTCCGCGACGCGGGATTCGAGGGCCTCGCGGTATTCGCCGGTACCGGCCACGAGCAGGTCGTACTCGGGAAGGTCGGCGAGCGCGTCGATGACGTGCTGGACCCCCTTGTACTCGACCAGCCGACAGACAGAGAGCAGGTAGGGCCGGTCGCGCTCCGGAGCGTCCGCCGCCTCGAACTGTTCGACGTCGACCCCGTTCGGGATCACGCGGGCATCACAGTCGAACTCCTCGGCGAGGCGGCCACGTTCCCACTTGCTGACTGCAACGGTGGCGTCGGCGCTGCGGAGCGCGCGACCGCCGATCGGTGCGTACAGCCGGTGGAGCAAGCTTCGGACGGTCGTCGAGCCGCGACCGGTGTAGTGTGGCGTCACGACCAGCGGCGTCGAGCGCGCGCCGAGCGCAGCAAAGGCGAGCGGAAACGAGTGATAGCCGTGAGCGTGAACGACGTCGGCGTCGGAGCGACAGACAGCACGTGCGATATGCGGTGAGATGTAGTAGGCGTCCCCTGGCGCAGCGACGGGATAGCGGCGAACCCGGACCGCACCGTCGCGGCTCTCGCGATCGTAGCTCCCGTCCCAGTCGGTCGCGTGCACGGTGACGTCGTGGCCGTCGCCCACAAGCCAGCGGGCCAGTTCGCCGACGTGTCGCTCGATCCCACCGAGATCCGGTGGGTAGCGGTGGGTGACCAGATCGATTTTCATCCCAGCTCCTCCAGCCAGCCCCACAGGTAGCCGAGGCCGACGATCACGGTGAGCAGGGCAAGCGCAAGGAGTTCTCCCAGCGTTCGAACTGATGCCGACTCGACGATTCTGCGGAGTCGCCGTGGAACGCGATCCCGAATGAGCCAGCCCAGATAGTTGCGTTCGGTACTGTCCGTGCCGGTTGGTCCCTCGCTGCTGCGATCCAGCCGTCGCTTCGATGTTCCCTGCTGAAAGGCGCGTAGGGCGAGAAACCACGGTCTGGTTCGATACTCAAAGACGGTGTGTGCGACGACGGCGTCGGGCGCGTAAACGACCCCACGGTCGTACTCCGCACGAAGGCGGTCACCAAAGGCTGCCCCTTCGCCATGGCGGTACCGATCGGCGGTTGGCCCGAGATCGGGATCGAAGCCGCCCAGTTCGAGGAAGACGTCCCGCCGAACCGAGAGGTTCGACTCGAAGGTGTTCCGGACCTCCGCGCCCGCCTCGGCAAAATCAGGGTAGGTGACGCCGACGAGCCAGTCGAATTCGGTCGGGAGATACCACGGCCGACCGCCACGCCAGTCGCCGATCATCCGCCCGCCGACCGCGAGGGCGTCGTGGTCGTCGTAGGCTGCCACGAGCCGTTCGATCCAGTCCGGCTCGGCGATAGCGTCGTCGTCGAGAAAGGCGACTACCTCGCCCGTGGCGAGTTCGGCTCCGCGAGTTCGCGTCGCTGACACGCCGCGGTTATCCGGCAGGCAGTGGATACGCACGTTCGCGTGGTTACCGAACTCCTGCTCGGCACGCCTCGCGACGGCCTCCGTCCCGTCGACGACAACCACCAGTTCGACCGGCTCGTGACTCTGTTCGAGAACGCTCTCGACGGCTTCGCGCAGCGCCGGATAGCGCGCCATCGCGTGCGTGGCGACGACGACGGAAACCTGCATCGTCAGGTGGTTCTGCTGACTACTGCTTGAATGTTGTCACCGGAGAGTCGTATCAATCCGAAAGGATCTCGGCGGGAAGCTCGGTCGGTTCGAGATTCCGACGGTGACACTCACGGACGAGTCGTAGCGAGAGCGGATACGCAATCGCGGTGAACACGACTGCGATGATCAGGTTGCCGACCAGCAGCCGGACGACGATCTCTGAGCCGGCCGAAAAGGAGACAGTCGAGGGGACGCCGCCCGGCGGGACGCCCAGTAACTGAATGCCGAGCCAGAAGCTTGCAGCGTAGACGCCCCACTTGACGACGGGATTGAGCACGATCACCGACGCAAGGAGCGCGATCTTGCTGATGCGATCGGAGATATACGCGAGGACAACAAACAGGAAGAGACCGGTCCCAAGCGTCGGCATGGAGGTGATAAAGACCCCGATCGAGAAGCTGCCAGCAATTTCGCTCGGCGAGTTATCCTCCAGTAGCGCCCGATCGAGCTCGCCACGGACTCGCTCGGCCAGCGACGACAGCCGCTCACGAACCATCTACCGGTCAGACGGGGCATGGATACATCAACGCTTCGGCAGCTACGACCGGGTCGACTGTGGGGTCGGGGAGGATGTCGACGTCCTGAGCGGAAGTAAGTAGAGGTACTCATCGAGATCGAGCGCGAACTGTGTCCGCTCGGAAACCGTAACCCACGTGCACTCGTACTCATCCCCGACTTCCTCTCCTTCACCGGTCACCGTATGGACCCATTCCTCTCGTGGATCGTCAACGCGTGCATGGAAAAAGTGTCTGACGTACCAGCGTCCCTCCCGACGCTGCCAGAGATCCGTTTGCAGATGCTCGACCGAGTCGAGGTCGTCGAGACCAGTCTCCTCGTAGACTTCTCGTTGCAGTGCCTCTCGTGGCGACTCATCGTCATCAAGCGTTCCTTTCGGGACCTGTTTCCCCTCGTACTCCGGGCCATCGAACACGAGCAGTTCACCATCGGATCGGGTGATGTACGCACAAGCTTTGTGTACGTACGTTGCTGTACTGGGCGGCATTGTATGCTATATTCCCACGTGAGGCGATAAAAATCCTTCATGCAAGTACCTCTTACACCTAAGTCGGATACAAAGAGCTAGTTTGTCGTCACCACTTCGAGCACGTCGCGTTCGTCGAGGTCGTAACTCGCACCGCGCTGTCGATTCGATCGGCAATCGATGGCGTGGAGAAAGCCCTCGCCGATATCGGAGTGGAGGCTGTACGCGAAGTCTTCGGCAGTCGAGTTCGGCGGGAGCAGGTAGCAGTCGGGCAGCACCTCGCCGCGTTCGTTCCCAAGACCGTTCGCACCGCCCGGGAACACCGGTATGACGCCGAGCACGTCGAACAGCGCGGCTTCGAGTGCATCCTGAACGCCGGTCGCGCCGTACTCGTCGACGAACTCGCGGATCTGCTCGAGTCCGGCCTCCTGACTCCCGGAGACGTCGCCGATAATCTCGAACCCGCCCGCGCCGGGCGTGTACTCGACGACACCGGATTCGTCCGCGGACTTCAGTGCCTTCTCGGCGTGGGCACTCGCGGGAACCATCGTCAGGTGTTCGTAGTCGGGATCCGACGTGATCTCGGCGTAGTTCTCCTGGGCCTCGGACGTGTCCATCTTGTTGGCCGCGATCACCATCGGTTTGGTCTCGCGTCGGATCTCGCGCGCCAGTTCGAGCCGATCCTCGTCGTCCCACTCCGCCGGATCGAAGCCGATATCGACCCGTCGGATCAGGCGCTTGATCTCGTCTTCGGTGATCCGGAACGCACTCATCTGCTCTGCGAGCTCTTCCTCGATATCGTCGTCCTCGGTAGTGTACCCTGTCTCGTACCGTTCGATACCCTTCCCGAGGACGCTCAGGTACCACTGATCGAGTTCGGTTTCGAGGAAGTCGATGTCGTCCCGCGGGTCGTGACCCTCGGTCGGTTCCCCCTCGATATCGGTCTCACCGGAGAAATCGACGACGTGGACCAGCACGTCGGTCTCGTTCAGGTCGCTCAGGAACTGGTTGCCCAGCCCAGCGCCCTCGTGTGCGCCGGGGATCAGCCCCGCAACGTCGACCAGTTTCGTCGGAACAAAGCGAGTCCCGTCGTCACAGTAGCCGACCGAGGGGGTACACGTCTCGTCGAACTCCGGTGCCGCACACTTGACGCGAACGTAGGCCTCGCCCACGCTCGGGTCGATCGTCGTAAACGGGTAGGCACCCTCGGGGACGTCGTTCATCGTCGCTGCGTTAAAAAACGTCGACTTTCCCACGGAGGGCTTGCCGACCAGTCCGATCCGGTAACTCATTACAACAGGTCCGTAGGCACCGGTAAAACGCGTTTCCCTCTGTCCGCCCAGTGGTACGGGGTGACGTGACGCCCGGGCGAGCGCGCCGGTGGGTACTGGTCAGTCCCTCTCATCCGGAGTCGCCCGGACTACAATAGCCCGTCCTCTCTGGCAAGCAACACGCCGTTGATCGTCGCGTCGTTGGTCGGATTCTCCCGCACCCGCTCGACGGCCTCGTCGACCGGGACAGTTCGGACATCGAGGAACTCGTTGTCATCGAGTTCCTGTTCGACCGGCGTTAGCCCCTCGGCGAAGACGATCCCGCGTTCGTGGCGGAGGACCCCTGTCGCCACTTTGTACGTCTGCAACAGCGAGGTCCCCGACGGATCGAAGCCGGTCTCCTCGCGGAGTTCCCGTGCTCCGGCAGTGGTGTAGGACTCGCCGTCCTCGACGATTCCGGCAGGCAGTTCGAGCTGGCTCTCCCGAATCGTCGGCCGGTACTGCTCGACACAGACGAGCTGGTCGTTCGCGACAGCAACGATGACGACTGCGGGCGGCAGTTCAGCCCAGTAGTAGCGCTTCGTGGTACCGTTTGGCTGTTCGACGAGGTCGTAGCCGCCCTCGTACCAGCCAGTCTCGTATTCGGTCACCGATTCGAGCACCGTCCAGTCGTCTCCTGTCCTCGCCCCCTCCCGTTCGGAGTTGTCCATACGGGGTCGATAGACTCGTGACTCACAGAGCTATCGGTTTCGACACCGCCCGCTGCTCACTCGGGGTACCGACGGACCGAAAACCGCTCGTAGCCCCCGTAGGCGACGTCGAGCGAACCCATCCACCAGTTCCAGCGCTCGGCAGGCGTCCCGTCCGGAGCGTCGGCAAGATGGTCGATGATCTCTTCGACGGTCAGTTCCGCCCCCGTATCCGATTCGTACTTGCTGGCGTCTTTCAGGTCGACAGCCTGTCGGGCAACGACACGCTGTTCGCCGGGCTTGCCGCCGAACTCGTCGTCCAGTCGCTGTCCGAGTCGAACTGGATCCAGTGTCACATCCACACTACGGTCTCCGGACAATTGAGTTCGGTGGTCATCCCACAAGTTCGCGATAGATCGTCCCGAACGCCTGCCGCCGGAGCGTACCGACTGCGGCCCGCTCCTCGCTCTGGAACGTCGCCGCGACTGCGCGCTCGCCCGGTGCGACGTGCCAGACGACGTTGTCGACGTGCTCGCTTCCCCGTACCTCGACGTCGCCGTCGAAGTCCTCGCACCACGCCTCGAACTCCTCTACGGTCCCGACCTGAACCGAGAGCAGTGAGGCAAACAGCGCGTCCCGTGCGGTCTCGATCACGTCGCCGGTTACACGCTCGTCGTACTCGTCGGCGTCAAACGCCATTGCCTTCGCGGTCTCCTTGACGACGGTCTGGGCGGCCGGTCCCAGCGAATCGTAGGTCTCTACGGCCTCGGCTTCGTCGTCCGGAGAGAATAGTCCCGTCGTGTGCATATCCGAAGGTTTGGGCCGGGGAAGTTACCGGTTGCGACTTCGAGGCTTACTCCTCGTCGGGAGCCGCCGTTGTCTCTTCGCCCCCTGCATTCAGCATCTCTTCAGTCATCTTCCGCGCTTCGGCGAGAACGTCCCCCGTCTCGTCGGTGAGGTCCCCACGACCGCGGCCAGCGGTCTGGCGAGCCATCTCCTGCTCGAACGTGGCTCCCGACTGTCCACCGTGGCCGTGGTCGTGGCCGTGCCCATCGGTCGTGTCCTCGAACAGCTGCGGAAACTCCGTCTCGGGGACGTGCTCGACGACCGCTTCGGCAAGTTCAGTCTGGGTCGAGTTCTCCCAGTCGGGAGCATGTTCGTTCAGCCATTCTTCGTGTCCCTCACGGCCCATGATCGCGGTGATCGCGAGGTGGTTGGCGAGGTGTTCCCCATCGGCCTGCGGGGTCTCGCACACCGGACAGACGTATCCCATGCGCGTGGGTTGGCGGGTCAGGTGGAAAAGACTAGCGCGTCTCCCCGGCGTCGACCCTGTGGAGTGTGATCGTGATTTCCGTCCCGGGATCTGTCTGCCTGACATCGATCGAACCGCCCGATAGCGAGATGATCCAGTAGACGTGCCACAGGCCGAGGCCCAGTCCGTGGGTGAGCGGCCCGACGCGTTGCTCACCGGTGAGAATACTCGCTTCCTCGTGGGGCAGCCCCGGCCCGTAGTCCCGGACGTGGATCGCGACCGTAGTTTCGCCGACCTCGATACCGATACTGACACGTGGCTGCTCTCGCTCACTATGTTCGACGGCGTTCGAGAGCAGTTCATCGATGGCGTCCTCGAAAGTCGGGATCGCATCGACCAGTACGTCAGTCGACCCGTCGATTGATAGTTCGGCGTCGCCGTCGAATGCTCTGACCGTGATGGCGATCGACCGTGCGATTTCCCAGAGTGGAATCGACTCCGGTCGCGGATGCTCGCTCAGAAGCTTGACTATCTTCCGGTGTTTGTTGGTCAGACCGATTAATCGGTCTGCCTCCCGGACGATGGTTCGTTCGGCCTCCCGCTCACCAGTATCGACAGTAGTGAGCTGTTCGGCATAGCCCACGATGACGTTCATCCCATTCGTAATGTTGTGTCTGAGGACGCGGTCGAGCACCCGGAGCTGCTGGCTCGCCTCGACCCGGTCGGTCACGTTCTGCTGAAAGCCCACGTAATTTCGCACGGTCCCGTCCTCGTCTTTGACGGGGGCAATCGTGACACGGTTCCAGAACATGCTCCCGTCGCTGCGATAGTTCCGAAGTTCCACATCCACGGGGCGTTCCTCGTCGATGGCTTCGCGCAGCTCCGCCACAGGGCGCGGCTGGGTCTGCTCGCCCTGCAATATTCGGCAGTTCCGGCCGAGCACCTCCTCGCTGGTGTAGCCAGTCAACTGCTCGAACTGCTCGTTGACGTAGATCATCGGGTTGTCCTCCAGATCGGGGTCAGTAATCGTCACTCCGACCGGAGCTTCGTCGATTGCCCGGTTTTTGAGTTCGAGTTCCCGCTCGCGCTCACGCTGGTCAGTGATATCACGACATCGCCATAACCGACCGTAGCGTGTGCCGTCTTCCCCAACGACCGGAGTGGAGTAGACGTCCAGAATCCTCCCCGAGTCGAGCCGGATCTCGTCGTGGCTCGTCGCCGTCGGATCCGCCCTGAGCCGTTTGATCAGGTCGAAAAACGCCTCCGGGTCTTCAAGCACGTCCCGTGCATATTCGAGCGCCTCCGCCTCGTTTCCTCGCTCGAAGATTTCCTCCGGAACCGCCCATAGCTGTTTGAACCGCTCGTTGTACGAGAGGAACTCACCCTCCGTCCCGACAACGAGAATCCCGTCCTGTACTGACTCCTGCTGGGCCTTGAGCAACGACCGTCTGAACTCCATCCGGGTTCGATTTCGGTCCCGTTGCTGCCGACGGAACGTCCGGTGGACGAGGTCCGCAATGTTACCGGCAAACCCGAGTTCGTCGTCGGTCCACTCGCGTTGCTCCCCGACCTGCTCGTGACAGACGACCCCGATGACGTCGCCACCGTCCCGGAGCGCGGCGTCGAGCATCGACGTGATCCCGTTCGGTTCGAGATACGACTCGGTCAGTGCGGCCGTCCGTGGATCCGCTCTGGCGTCCGGGATGGCAAACGTTCGGTTCGACTCGACGGCATCAAAATACGCGGGATACCGCTCGGCCATCAGTCTATCACCGGTACTGTGTTCGCCTGACTGCCGGTCGTACCGATCGACACACCGCATCTCTTCGCCCGACTCGTCGAAGAGCCAGACGCTAACCCGAGTCGTCCCCAGGACATCGGCAGCCGTCTCGGTGATCGTTTCGATCGCAACCGTGAACTCACCCTCGGTCACGCTCTTGTCGATCGATAGTTCGTACAGCGCATCTCGATGACGGTCTCGATGTCGCTGCTGGTCGTACTCGGTATCGACAGGTCGGAACAGAAGCATCGCCGCTGTATCCGCTTCGTCGATCGGAATGACACTGAGCGCCACCGTTTCCGATGAACCATCCTCAGACCTGACAGTCAGCGGACCACAACTATCCAGTTCGCACCCGCTCGTCGGCGGCTCCGCTGACGACGGGCGTCTCCGGTCACCCGTAATCGGATCGGTGAACTGCAACACGTCGTCGAGTGGTCGGCCCAGAGACTGGTCCAGGTCGTCGACGAGCAATCGATCAGTGGCAGCGTTGCCGCCCACGATTGCCCATCGGTCGTCGACGAGAATCACCGGATCGGAGAGTTCCTCGATCGGAACCCGGGCAGAACAGGGTTGGTTACTCATCGTGCCACCTCCCGAGACCCATCACTGCTGTACATTTTCGAGCGACTTACTTAAGCGTGCTTGCCACTTCTCGATGAGTGGGTCGTCATTTCATGGCCTGTCGAATCATAATAATCGCGTCCTCGCCGTCATCGTAGTACCGCGGGACGCGCCGCAGCGGCTGAAACCCGAACCTGCTATAGAGACGTTGTGCGCCGTCGTTTTCCTCTCGAACTTCGAGTTTTACCGAGCTGACGGACTGTTCCTGCAGGGATTTCAGGCCGTGACGGAGCAGTGTCGTGCCGACGCCCTCGCCCCGGAACTCGGGATGGACTGCCAGGTCCTTGATATGGCCCAGCGGCTGACCGTGGTTCGGCACGAGATCCGCGACGACAAACCCGATGACGTTTGCCGTGTCGACTCCCCCACCGTTTTCCCCTCCTCCCTCCTCGACGGCGACGAGAAAACCCGGGTCTGAGAGCTGGCGCTCGAACGCCTCGAACGGCCACGGACTCGCAAACGACGCCTTCTCGATGCGGTAGACGGCAAGGAGATCCGCCCGCTCGGCCTGCCGGATCCGGATGTCCGATGGTACGTCTCCCGATGTGACGGTCACTATCCCGACTACGTGTTCCGGATGCCTAAGCCCTGTCGGCCGTCGAACATACCTGTGAGATACCAGCCGAACAGAAGCGGTGACACGAGCAGTGTGATCGGAACGACGACCCAGACCTGTCCGGCGAGCACGTCGTACTGACCGATCGTCACCGAGACTGGAGTTCCCTCGACGTAGCCGACCAGAAACTCGAAGCCGACGGTCAGTACCGTCCACAGCACAGCGATGGCCGCCAGCTCGCTCCGCGTATATTCGATCGCTGTCCGGGCGAAGTACAGAGCTGAAACCACGAGAATCGCGACGACGAGCAGAGCCGTACTCACGACATGGGCCATGTACTCGCCCATCCGCGGGACGAGGACGACCTCGCGGAAGCCGCCGTTTACCACGGCGAGGACGGCCATCAGTACCCACGCTCCGAGCGGGAACAAGAATGCCCGAGACAGACGTGCCCCGAGCGTAGTGGGTGGTTGCATTGAGGACGGTTCGATGCCCATGATCAAAGAGCTGTCTGTGTGGGGTAGGCCTTCAAGAAACTCATCCTTTCCATAATGGAAAAGAGTTAAGACTCTATGTAAAGTTGTCTTTACTCACAATGTGGATTACACAATCACGGATCGCACTCGTCATCATCGGAATCGTCTCGTTGGGTGTTGGGTTCACCGTCGGATATCTCGACCCCGACATCCCGATACTCGCATTCCTGATTGTAGCGGGCGCGATCGGGGGGACCGCGATGTTTCTCTACTACCGGAGCCAGCAGCGAACCGGGAGCGTCGACGAGCGATATATCCGGATCCAGGGTCGCGCATCGATGGGGACGGCAAGCGCGCTGATCGTGAGTTTGAGCGTGCTGGCCGCCGTCGTCACCTTCACCGACTACCAGCTCCCAATCGAATGGGTGCTATGGGGACTCGTCTTCGGCGGTATTGTGCTCGACGAAGGGCTCCTCGAACTGTACCGGCGTCGGATGTGATCGAAAGCAATGGAAAACCCGCTGAAAGTCTGGCGCGCCAAAGCCGACATCACACAGGCCGAACTCGCCGACGAGCTTGGCGTATCGCGACAGACGATCAACGCGATCGAGGTTGGCCGATACGATCCAAGCCTCGAACTTGCGTTCAAACTCGCCACGCACTTCGACTGTACGATCGAGGAGATCTTCGAGTACGACCCAGACGAGGAGTGACCCGTCAGTCGTACCGACAGCTACGCCGTCACATAGACAAAAAAGGTCGTGTTGTCGTGGAGGTCTCGCGTCAGTCGTCCGCGGGTGCAGGACTGTCGCCGCCTTCGGCCTGCTGTTTCGTCCACGGCAGCTTCCCGCCCAGCGAGAGCATGTCGCGCTCGCGCCGGGAGGCGTTCAGCGTCGCGGTCGCTTCCCAGTCGTCGTTGACGCGGACGGTGAACTCCTCCTGTCCGCTCTCGACGCCCTCGCGGACATCGTCGACGATCTCGATGTCGTCGCCCTGATCGATCTTCTCGTAGGTGTCCTCGTCGATGATCAGCGGGACGAGACCGAAGTTAAACAGGTTCGCGCGGTGGATCCGTGCGAAGCTCTGTGCGAGCACGCCCTCGATGCCCAGATACATCGGGCACATGGCGGCGTGTTCGCGAGAGGAGCCCTGTCCGTAGTTCTCGCCGGCAACGAGGAAGCCGCCGTCGGCGTCGGCCGCTCGCTGTGCGAACGTGTCGTCGACACGCGAGAGAGTGAACTCCGAGAGCTTGTCGATGTTCGACCGGTACATCAGGATGTCCTGCGTTGCAGGGATGATGTGGTCGGTCGTGATGTTGTCGTCCATCTTCAGCAGCGCCTCACCGGCGAGGTTGCTGTCGAGTTCGTCCTTCAGTGGCACGTCGCCGATGTTGGGTCCCTTGATGAGCTCGTCGTCGACAGCCTCGTCGGGGGCGATGAGGTCCGTCTTGGAGCCGTCGTACTGATCGGGCAGTTCGACGCCTGGTGCGTCGACCCCGTCGTCTTCGAGTTCGCGCGGATCGACGATCTCGCCTTTGAGCGCCGCGGCCGCGGCGACCTCGGGCGAACAGAGGTAGACGTTGTCGTCCTCGATGCCCGAGCGCCCCTCGAAGTTGCGGTTGAACGTCCGCAGGGAGACGGAGTCACTCGCGGGAACGTGGCCGATGCCGATACAGGCACCACACGTCGCCTCGGAGAAGTTGACACCGGCTGCCATCATCTCGGCGACCCAGCCCTGTCGGGCGAGCATCTCGGAGGCCTGCTTGGAGCCGGGTGCGACGATCGTCTCGGTCTCCATGGAAACCTCGCGGCCTTCCAGCATCTTCGCGACGGGGAGGATATCTTCGTAGCCGCCGTTCGTACAGGAGCCGACGATGACCTGTTCGACGTCCTCGCCAGCGGCCTCGCTGACGGGAACGACGTTGTCCGGCATCGAGGGCTGTGCGATGAGCGGTTCCAGATCGGAGAGATCGACGACGATCTCGTCGTGATACTCGGCGTCGTCGTCGGGCTGGAGCTCGACGTACTCCTCGCCGCGGCCGACGCGTTCGAGGTAGTCTTTCGTCTGCTCGTCGGTCGGGAAGATCGAGGAGGTCGCACCGAGCTCCGTGCCCATGTTGGTGATCGTCATGCGCTCGGGAGCGGTGAGCGTCTCGACGCCCGGACCGGTGTATTCGAGGATCTTGCCGACGCCACCTTTCACGGAGAGTCGTCGGAGCAGCTCGAGGATGACGTCTTTCGCGGTCGCCCACTCGGGGAGTTCGCCCTCGAGTCGGACACTGACGACTTCCGGCATCTCGATGTAGTACGGTGCGCCACCCATCGCGACGGTGACGTCGATCCCACCTGCACCGATGGCGAGCTCGCCGAGCCCGCCGGGCGTCGGGGTGTGGGAGTCCGAACCGAGCATCGTCTTGCCGGGGGCCGCGAAGTTCTCGCGGTGGACATTGTGGCAGATACCGTTGCCGGGGCGGGAGAAGTGTGCCCCGAAGGTGCCGGCCGCAGAACGCAGGAAGCGGTGATCGTCCGTGTTCTTGAAGTCAAACTGATATGTCTGGTGGTCACAGTACTGGGCAGCAATCTCGGTCTGGACCTCTTCGAGGCCCATCGCCTCGAACTGCAGCCAGACCATCGTCCCGGTCGTATCCTGAGTGAGAACCTGATCGATCTCGATACCGATCTCCTCGCCGGGCGTCAGCTCGCCTTCGACGAGGTGATCATCGAGGATCTTCTCTGTTAGTGTTTTTCCCATAGCGCGCGGATATCGTTTTTCCTCAAATATAAAACCCGCGAGTCCCTCCTGTTCAACCGTTCAGAATTCGAGATGTGGGTCGGGCGTCGCTGTCCCACCTGTTCAGAAACGGCTATCGCTCGGCGGGCTGGTTCGTCAGGTACGCGCTTTTTGAAGCCGCAGTCACTGTTTGTCCTATGGACAGTCGGGTGTCACAGTTCGCCGTACCGAGCCAGACAGCCATGGACTGGCTGGTGCTCGCGACCGCGTACGTCCTGTTGGTGCTGTTTTTGATCGGCGTCTTCGACGTCCTGATCGGCCTGTACGGGCTGTTCGTGACTGGACAGTTCACGGAGCCGGTCGCGCTCGTCCGGCTGCTCGATACTGTCTTGCTGTTGTTGATTATCGTCGAAGTCCACCGAACGCTGCTGGCGTACGTCCGTGACGAACCGGTTATTCGGATCGTCATCGGCGCAGCGATTATCGCCGTTGCACGGGAAATTATCAGTTTCCGGCTGGACGACTTCGCGACGACCGACGACGCACTCACCGCGGCAAGCGCATTCTCGCTCCTGCTGATCGTGCTCGTGGTCGCGTACTACGTCGTGTACGCCCGGATCGAGTAGCGCCATCCGACAGTCTAAAGCGCACGGCACGGGACGTGTTCGATATGAAGTTCCACGACGCGGCGAACTTCCTCTACGATCTGCGCCGGTTCGGTCCACGCCCCGGGATCGAGTCGACCGCGGATCTGCTCGCCGCACTGGAGGACCCACACGACGATCTCGACTGCGTGCAGGTCGCTGGCTCGAACGGCAAGGGCAGCACGGCCCGAATGACGGAGTCGATCCTCCGGGAGGCCGGTCTCACCGTCGGACTCTTTACGTCGCCACATCTGGAGGACCTGCGCGAACGCATTCGTGTCGACGGGCGCAAGATCCCGAAAGGGGCCGTCTGTGAGTTCGTCGAGCACGTCGAGGGGCACGTCCGCGATCGCGGGGCGGAGGGGATCTCCCCGACGTTTTTCGAGGCGACGACTGCAATGGCACTCTGGCAGTTCGCCCGCGAGGACGTCGACGTCGTCGTGCTGGAGGTCGGCATCGGCGGCAAGAAAGATGCCACGAGCGTCGTCGATCCGGTCGCCAGCGCAGTCACCTCCGTCACGCTCGAACACACGGGCGTCCTGGGGGATACGATCGAGGAGATTGCACAGGACAAAGCCCACGTCGCACCCGCCGATGCGCCACTGGTGACGGGCGTCGACGGTGTAGCGCTCGACGCCGTCCGCTCGATTGCTGGTGAGGTCGTCACCGTCGGCGCGGGCGGCGACGTGGTGCCGACCTACGGCGGCCGGACGAATCACACCGAAGCCGCCATCGGAATCGAGGGGCCAGACTGGTCGGTCGACACGCGGCTCCCGACACTGGGTGCTCACCAGTCCGAGAACGCGGCCATCGCGGCGACGCTCGCCCGGCACGTCATCGACGAGCAGGGGGGCGACCTCGCCGAAACCACGATCGAGACCGGCCTCCGGCGCTCGCACTGGCCCGGCCGGTTCGAGGTCGTGGAGCAGGAGCCACTGACCGTGCTGGACGGCGCACACAACCCTGGTGCCTGCGAGCGGATCGCGGAGGTCCTGACGGAGTTCGAGTACGACGACCTCCATCTCGTCTTCGGCGGGATGCACGACAAGGACCACCGGGCGATGGCCGACGCGCTCCCGACCGCCGACCGCGTCGTGGCGTGCCAGCCAGACCTCGATCGCGCCGAGGACGAGGCCGTACTCGCGCGGGTATTCGAGGCAAGCGGGGCCGAGGAGGTCGTCACGAACAACTCCGTCGAGGGCGCGCTTTCGCGGGCGCTCCGCGAGGCCGACGCTGACGACTGCGTGCTCGTCACCGGATCGCTGTTCACCGTCGCTGAAGCCCGGACGCGCTGGACACGCCTGCAGGTGCCAAAACGTGTCGAGGAGATCGACGATGCCCGCGCCGTCCTCTCGGACGCCCACGTCACCGATCCGGGCGTCTGGCGGATGCGCGGCAAGGGCGTCCACCGCGTGCTCAAAACCCGCGTCCAGAAGCGGCAGGCCCAGTACCTCAAAGAGGAACTGCTCAGCCTCGGCGGCGAGTGTGCCCTCTCCGGGCTGAACGATCAGGACGACGTGATCATCGATGTCGTGATGATGGCGACGATGGCCCAGTTCAACCGGCTCGTGGACAAACTCGACGGCCAGCCCTACGGCCTCTCGGTCGTCGGCGAGGAGATCCGTGAGACCCTGGGGATCCGCACGGCCGACCCCGAGAGCGGCTACCCGTGGGATGAGGGCACCGCCGTGATGGGCATCCTCAACATCACGCCGGATAGCTTCCACGACGGCGGCGAGTACAACGCCGTCGAAGCGGCACGCGAACGCGCCGAGCGGATGGTCGCAAACGGCGCGGCGATCCTCGACGTGGGCGGCGAGAGCACGCGACCCGGGGCCGACCCGGTCAGCGTGGAGGAGGAGATCGACCGGGTCGTCCCGGTGATCGAGGCCATCGCCGATCTGGATGCCATGATCTCCGTGGACACCCGCAAAGCCGAGGTTGCTCGGGCCGCCGTCGAGGCCGGTGCCGACATCATCAACGACGTGTCCGGGCTCGAAGACCCCGAGATGCGCTTTGTCGCCGCCGAGCACGACGCCGCGCTAGTCGTCATGCACAGCGTCGACGCGCCGGTCGATCCCGACACCGAGATCGACTACGACGATGTCGTCGAGGACGTGATCGATCAGCTCGCAGAACGGGTCCTGCTCGCCGAGAAAGCAGGGCTCGATCGCGAGCAGATCGTCGTCGATCCCGGGTTGGGCTTCGGGAAGCGCTCGGCGGAAAGCTTCGAGCTACTGGATCGGTGTGACGAACTCGCCGCGCTGGGCTGTCCGATCATGATCGGCCATTCGCACAAGTCGATGTTCGCGCTCTCCGGCCAGGACGCCGACGAGCGCCTCCCCCCGACGATCGCCGGGACGACACTCGCGGCCGAGCGCGATGTCGACATCGTCCGCGTGCACGACGTCGCCGAAAACGTCGCGGCGGTGAACGTGGCCGAGACGACGGCCGGGAACACGTCGTCTGGAACGGACGACTGACAGCGGTCATTGTTGAATATTCAGCGTACGCTCCAACACCCGATGTCACAGCGTGTACATTCGCACGGTGAAAAACTCCTGCACCGCGTTCTTGAGGGCCGGTTTGGGCTTGCCCGATGCGTCCACCGTTCCCGTTGCAGCGGGGTCCACGTCTGCCTCTAGCCGGTCGATCGCTTCGGCGTCGCCGAGCAAGAACAGTCGATCTGCAGATCGTTCCTGGATTTTTTCTCGACATTTGTTCAGATGTCGACGCACCTGCTCCTCCCGGAGCCGCTCGAAGCGGGCCTGCGAGTAGCCCCCCTTCGAGTGGTCGCCTTTCACGTCCGTCCGGAACCCGCTGGTAGATAGCTGCTCGTCGCCCGTGTACTCTCCGAGTGCGAACAGATCGGCACGCACGAGTGCCACCGCGTATCGGCCGGTTGGTCGGAACCATTCGCGGTCGATCTCGACGCGCTCACCCCACCGCTCGAACGACTCGGGGGCAACAGGGGGACGCAACGCTACGCTTAGCAGCCCCTCGTCGTCGGTGATCGCCAGACAGGGACTGGCGCGCTCGACGAGCGCAGTTCGCTCACCGAAGGCATCCCGCGTCGTTGACGAGGCATGACCCTCCACCATCGTCGTAAAGACCCCTTCCTCGTCGGTCTCGAAGCTCTCCAGCCGGTCGAGTACCCCAGCCAGACGTCCCCCTCGAACGTCGTCGACGGATCGAAACGAGATTTCGCTGTCCTCGTCCCGGAGTCGTTCGACCGTGTCCTCAAGCTGTGTCACCCTGTCTTCTAGCCGGTTGACCCGTTCCTGAGCGTCCTGCCGGTCACTGACTGCGTCGGCGCGTCGCTCCTCGGCGGCGTCGAGTTGTTCTCGCAGCCCGTCGCGCTCCTCTTCGAGCTCGGCTAGCTCGGCTTCTAGCTCGTGAATACGCTCTTTGAGGCCAGCGCGTCCGAGTAGCGTATCGATCATAGAAAGGAAACTGCGCGGCGCACACTTTTACGTTCCGACCACGCCCGTAGAGCGGCGACTACACGATCGACTCGGCAGGCTCTGTGGCCTCTTCGAGATACGTTTCACCCCAGTCGATCATTGCGTCGATCACCGGTTCGAGGGATTCTCCATGTTCGGTGAGCGCGTACTCGACCCGGAACGGCGTCTCGCTGATAACCCGTCGTTCGAGGAGGTGTTTGTCCTCCATATCTTCCAGACTCTCCGAGAGGACCTTCGACGAGATACCGTCCAGATCACGTTGCAGGGCGTTGAACCCGAGCGGGCCGTTCTCTAGCAACGTGTGGACGATGACTGGATGCCACTTCTTGCCGATGATCGCGGCCGTCGACTCCATCGGGCACCAGTCGTCACCCTCACACCACGTGGGGAGGGCGGAACTCGGTTGACTCATACACCTCGTTGCGACCGTCCCCTCTAAAGCATAGCGAGTCTCTCGTCGGCTACTGTACCTTCGTCCCCGGTTCGGCGTCTTCGTGTGTCGTCAGCAGGTCGGCCTGCTCGCCAGCCGCAAGCACCATCCCGTTGCTCTCGACGCCGAACAGTTCGGCCTGCTCCAGGTTCGCCATCACGATTACCTTCGTCTCCGGTAGCTCGTCGACGTCGTGAAGCTGCTTGAGCCCGGCGACGATCTGGCGCGTCTCGACGCCGATGTCGACGTCGAGGCGGAGCAGTTCGTCCGCGCCGTCGATGCCCTCGGCGCTCTCGATTCGGCCGACTCGCATGTCGAGGTCCTGGAACTCGTCGAAGCTGATCCGGTCGTCGAGAACGGGTTCTACGTCGGTGACATCGTCCTCGCTCGCGTCGTCGTTGTCTTCCTCGCCGTCCGCCGCCTCGTCCGTTGCTGCTTCGATACGCTCGTCGAGTTTCTCGTTGAGTTCGGCGACGCGGTCGTCCTCGATCTTGCCGAACAGTTCGTCGGGTTCGTCGAATTCGCGGGGCGGGGAAGCGAGCGCGTCCTCGAGTTCCGTGTCGGCTACCGTCCCCGCTTCGCCCAGCTGCTCCCAGACGAGCTGGGCCTTGCCGGGGGCAATTGGCTCGAACAGCACGGCGGTCGCCTTCGCGATCTGGACGCAGTCGCGGATGACCTGTGCAGCCTGCTCGGTATCGTCGTCGACGAGGTTCCAGGGCTCGTTGCGCTGGATGTACTCGTTACCGAACTTCGTGAGTTCGAGCGTCGCGGTGGCGACCGCCCGTAGCGAGTAGTCGTTGACGCCCGCCTGGAACGCGTCCATGGCGTCTTTGATGCGCTCTTCGACCTCGGCGGAGACGTCCGCGTCGGGTGTCCCCTCGTAGTTCCGGTATGCAAACAGCAGGCTCCGGTAGAGGAAGTTTCCGACGTTGCCGACCAGCTCGCCGTTGACCTTTTCCTGGAAGGCATCCCACGAGAAGTCGACGTCCTGCTGGAGGCCGCCGGTCGTCGTCAGATAGTACCGCAGGAGGTCGGGATGGAACCCCTCGTCGAGGTATTCTTTGGCCCAGATTGCACGATTCCGGCTCGTCGACAGGCCCTTGCCGTTGATCGTGATGAAGCCTGTCGCGGCGATCCCGCGCGGTGCGTTGTAGCCCGCGCCTTCGAGCATCGCCGGCCAGAAGATCGCGTGGTGCTGGATGATATCCCGACCGATTACGTGGACGATCTCGCCTTGCTCTCTCCAGACCTGCTCCCAGTCGTACTCGTCGGTGCCGACACGTTCCGAGTACTGCTTCGTCGAGGCGATGTACTCGATCGGTGCGTCAACCCAGACGTAGAGGACGAGGTCACTTTCGTCTTCCCCCTCGGCGGTCGGGTAGTCGATCCCCCAGTCCATATCTCGCGTGATACACCAGTCCTGCAGGCCGTCCTCGATCCACTGGCGCGGCTGGTTCCGGGCGTTCGATGTCCCTTCCAGGTTGTCGAGGAAGTCGGTGAGGTAGTCGGCGAACTCCGAGACCTCGAAGAACTTGTGGGTGCGCTCGCGGTACTCCGCGGGGTTGCCGGTGATCGAACTCTGCGGGTCCTCGACCTCGCCGGGTTCGAGGTGGCGCTGACAGCCCTCGTCGCACTCGTCGCCGCGAGCCTTCTCACCGCAGTAGGGGCAGGTCCCGACGACGTACCGATCTGGCAGATACTGGTCGGCGTCGGGATCGTAGGCGACCTGAATCTCCTTCTCGTAGATGTAGCCGTTCTCATCGAGGGTCCGGACGATCTCCTGGGTCAGTTCGGTGTTCGTCTCGTCGTGGGTGTGGCCGTAGTTGTCGAACTCGACGTTGAACTTCGGAAACGTCTCCTCGTACTGTTCGTGCCACTCCAGGGCGAACTCCTCGGGGTCGACACCTTCCTTCTCGGCGTTGACCGCGACCGGCGTGCCGTGCATGTCCGATCCACAGACGTAGGCCGACTGCTGGCCCAGCGTCTGTAGACTTCGGTTGAACGCGTCCGCACCGATGTACCCGCGCAGGTGACCGATATGCAGGTCGCCGTTGGCGTACGGCAGCCCGCAGGTCACCACTGCCGGACTGTCCGTCGGAAACTCGTCGTTGCTCATACTCCCTCATCGTTGCTTGCCCGAGTAAAACCCGCTGGTTTCCGACCGGCCCGTTCCAGTGTCACGATACCGTTATACGTCTGTCCGGTCTGAACTCCCTGAGAAGCAGCGACGAGCGCCATCGACGCACATAGCGTTTCAGGCGCGCTGCTCTCCCGACAACCATGACGACCGACGATGCGGCCACTCACCGAAACGAGTCTGCCACCCACGAATTCGAGGCACAACTGACTGACCTGCTACTGACCGCTTTTGCGGACGGGGAAGATATCGCCGGATGCTGGCGGATCGAGACGCCAGCTAGCAGCGTCCCGGACTGGACTATCGAGATCACCTGCGAGATGTAGCTGTCTGTTGCGGTCTGTAACTATCACTTTAATATCCGTACATAACGAGTACATATTATTATAACTCCCCGGCCGAAGGTAGGGTCGTACCCACCGTGTGTGTACGCAGGGAACCATGAATACAGATACCAGAGACAATAAGCACGGGGCCGTACGGAACGAACTATCCGCGGAGGTCATTTTCGATCTATTGAGTGTCACGCGCCGCAGACACGCGCTGTACTATCTCACCGAGCAGGTCGGGACAATTAGCCTGCACGAACTCTCGGACGCGCTGACCGTGTGGGAGGCAGTTGACGGGGAGCACCACCACCAGCGAATTGCAACCGGTCTGTATCACAGACACCTGCCGAAACTCGCGGACGCTGGTGTTCTCCGGTACGACCCCGATGCTGATACGATCGAACTCCTCCCGGCTGCCGAGCAGCTACAGCCGTATCTCGGTCTCGCCGCGCAAGACGATGCGCGGTCAGTGTAGCATTGCTGGTCTCTCCTGACCCAATACTACAATAATTGTAGCATTAAGCTACACTATTCGAAGCCAGTTATCTCGTCGAATAGCTGTGATGGCGCGGTAGCAGATTCCGCACGCCGATTTGATATCTCGACATTTGGTTTATATCTCGGTGGCCGCAGCAAATACCAGAAGGAGAGTCTCTCAGACTGCGGACTGCTCCTTGCCGACATCCGGGTCGACGCTCAGCAGGGCCTCGGCGTGGTCGCCCCACACTCGCCCGACGACGTGGTAGGCGACGACCAGCGTATAGAACACCACGAAGGCGCTACCGACCACACCAAGTACGGGAACGACATTCAGCAGGCTAGCGATCGCTCCTCCAGCGAGGACGACCAGCAATCCGACCAGCCACGCCGAGGCGTACGCCTCGCTCCGGAGAACCGGGCGCAGCCGAGCCCAGTCGAACCCCGAATCGATCGTCTCCTCCTCGGCGACGTTCGCCAGTGCGGCCGGAAGCGCGTATGCGACGGCGATGGTGAGCCCGAGCCACAGCAGGCCGCCGATCAGCACGCCGAGCACACCGAGGAGGCCGAACTCAGCACCTATCGTGATGACGCCGCCGACCGCTACCGCGACTCCGACCAGTGGTATCAGCCCGTACACGATCGAGACCACCGTCCCGCGGAGCCCGTCGACGAACAGCTCCCGCCACTCGTCCATCACGGGGGGCTGTGGCTCGTCGGCCGCCGAACTGCGAAGCACCCGAAGGAGATACCCAACGAGCAGTATCGTCGGAACGACGAGCACCGACAGTAGTACCAGTAGCCCGCCGAGGATGATCGTTCGTGCCGTCTCGTCACCGGTTCGTGGATAGTTGAGTATCTCGATGTTCATGATGTGGGACGCCCGGGATCGAGGGGTCCTACGTGTAGAAACGGCTTTAGATAGCATAGCCGTAGCTGTCGGAAGGCCCCGTTTTAGCCACTGTTGGTCGGGTTTACGCGAGGTATACGCACTGTTAGACTCCGGGCCGATCGCTCAGGAGTTCGTTCGAGGTCGTGCTCGCAGGGCATCGACGTCCGCCATGAACGCAGACAACTGTTCGCGAGTGACGTGGGGCATACAGACGATCCGCAGTTCTCCCGCGCCCGTCCGGGAGATCCGCCACCCCTCCTCGCGGAGTCTGGAAAACAGTCCGTCAGGGAGGTCAATCGCCAACAGCGGAAGCGTCGGCGACACGGTATCGAACCCGCGGTCCGCGAAGGCGTCAGCCAACCATTCAGTGTTTTGCATCGATCGCTGGAACTGGTCGCGATAGCCCGTCCGCCACAGTTCCTCCATAGCAGCGACGGCGCTGGCGATGCCCGCCCCACTTCGGGTGCCTGTCAGCGTCGCCTGATCGGTCGATTCGAGGTAGGGCGTGTCGATCGCCAGCGCATCGAGGACGTCCGGCATCGAAGTGAGAAATCCACCGGCTGGCACCGCGGCCTGCCCCATCTTGTGGGGATCGATCGTCATCGTATCGATCGGGACCTGATCGAAGCGCCACTCGTAGTCGGTAAAGGGTAGGACGAAGCCGCCCCAGGCCGCGTCGACGTGAAAGAGAGCGTCGACGTCCCGCGCAATCCGGCTCAGTTCGCCGAGGGGGTCGACCCGACCGTATTCGGTCGTTCCGGCGACACCTGCGATCAAGACGGTATCCTCGTCGGCAAGGGCGCTGACGGCGTCGAGATCGACCCGATACTCGTCGGTTGTTGGCGCAGTACGGAGTTCGACGTTCAGTACGCCAGCAGCCTTCTGGAAACTGAAGTGGCCGCTGTCGGGCACGACGACGTTCGGTTCCGCGGTCGTGGCAAGGTTTCTGGCCGCTCGCACGGCCTGAATATTGGCTTCGGTCCCGCCGCTGGCGACGTAGCCGTGTGGACTGGCGAGGCCGGTGATCTCGGCCAACTGTGTGATCGCCTGGGCTTCCAGATCGGCAACCGCCTGATACGTGTCGGGATCGCCAGGATTCGTGGCGAGAAACTGCTCGGCCGCTTCACGGGCTGCCGGGTGCGGTGTCGTACACATCGACGACAGGACCCGACCGAAATCTTGCGGCTCTGCTCGCATTGACCGTAATGACGGGCGTCGGCCGTTTAGTGATTGCGCTTCAGAAAGGATGTCAATTGTCGGCCGTCGCCTACGGCGACAGACGCCGGCGATCCGGCGAGACTCGCAGCGCTCGCCTCGCTGGCTCTCAACGTCTTCGCTACGGGCTCAGACGTTGACGATCTCGCGGGAACAACACCGCTTCCCGGATGTTATCGAGATCGAGCATCGTCATGACGACGCGCTCGACGCCGTAGGCCCACCCGGCGTGGGGCGGCATCCCGTAGCGGAACATCTTCGTGTAGTACTCGAACTGGCTGGGGTCCAGACCCTGCTGCTCGAAGCCTGCTTCGAGCGCCTCGAAGCGGTGTTCACGCTGGCCGCCCGAAACCAGTTCCATGCGCGGGTGCATCAGGTCGAACCCCTTCGAGAGCTCGGGATCGTCGTCGTAGTCCTGGATGTAGAACGGCTTGATCTCGCTGGGCCAGTCGGTGATGAAGTAGTGGCCGCCGATCTCATCGCCCAGTGCCTTCTCGGCCTCGGTCGAGAGGTCGTCGCCCCAGACGAGCTGCTCGTCGAGTTCGCCGGTCGCGTTGATGCGTTCGATAGCTTCCTCGTAGGTGAGTCGCGGGAAGTCCTCCTCGGGCGCGGCGAAGTCGTCGTAACCGAGCAGTTCGAGCTGCTCCTCGCAGTTCTCCTCGACAGCCTGGTAGGCGGCGTGCAGCGTGCCCTCACAGACGTCCATCGCCTCGTTGTGATCGATGAAGGCGGACTCGAAGTCGATCATCGTCGCCTCGTTGAGGTGTCGGGGCGTGTTGTGTTCCTCGGCACGGAAGATCGGCCCAATCTCGAAGACGCGTTCGAGGCCCGAGCCGACCATCAGCTGCTTGAACAGCTGTGGCGACTGGTTCATAAAGGCCTCCTCGCCGAAGTAGGTGACCGGGAACAGTTCAGTTCCGCCCTCGGTGCCTGTAGCCACGATCTTCGGCGTGTTGATCTCGGTCCCGCCGACCGATCGGAAGTACTCCCGGACCGCGCGCAGGATCTCCGCGCGGATCTCGAAGACCGCCTTCACTTCGGGCTTGCGGACGTCGAGTGTCCGGTTGTCGAGCCGCGTCGAGAGGTCGGCGTCGACCTTTCCGGAGGGGTCGAGCGGCAGTTCGGGGTCGGCTTCGGCGATCACTTCGACCTCCTCGGGCACGATCTCGACGTCGGTCGGCGCGCGCGGCTCCTCTTCGACTGCGCCGGTCACCTGTACGACGCTCTCGCGGGAGATGTTGAGGCCGGTCTCGACGAGGTCGTCGTCCATCTCGTCTTTCTCGAACTTGACCTGAATCTTTCCGCTTGTGTCCCGCACGATAAGGAAAGCGATGCCACCGAGATCGCGAAGCTCGTGTGCCCACCCGGCGACGGTGACGGTGTCGCCCGGTTCGGCGTCCGCTGTATACGTTCGGTCTTCCATACCCCCGATTTTCGCCGCCGAGCCTTAAACTGCGTCGGTTCGGTGTGGAGACATCCAGCGCGGCTCACAGACTGTAAACCTAAGAGTGCTATATTGAATCGAGGGTAGCGGTACACTTTCGATTCTGGAGTCACACTCTGGCTGCATGACGTCAGTTCGTATCGCGACGGGACAGGATACGGAGGCAATTCTCGCGCTTCACACCGACGCGATCCGTGTACTGGGGGCAGATGCGTACAACAACCGGCAGATCGATGCCTGGGCCGAGAAGGAAGACGGGACGAAAGCCTATCCGACCACCGAGAACGGTCACCATCTGGTCGTCGCCGAACGAGACGGCAAAATCGCGGGCTACGGTCACGTCATCACCAACGCCGAGGAGATCCGTGCGGTGTACGTCGACCCCGATCACGCACGATGTGGCGTCGGCTCGACGATCCTCGCCCATCTGGAGGGGTACGCGCTGGGTCAGGGACTCGACCGCGTTGAGCTGTGGTCCTCGCTCAACGCGGTCCCGTTCTACGAACGGCAGGGCTACCGGACGATCAGGGATGAGACGATCCAGAAGGAGTACGAGGGAGAATCGGTGCCGTTGCCGGTGCGAGTCATGGAGAAGACGTTCGGGCCGTGGCGGTGAGCGTGGGTCGGGATCGTCTACTGGTCCGTGACCCGATCGATCGCCCACTCGTGGAGGTAGCCGAAGGCGGGGAACAGCTCCTCGGCCTTTTCGGTCGGCTCGTAGACGACTCTCGGGGGGACTTCGTCGTGGGACTCCCGGATCAGCAGCCCCGCCTCGGTCAGCTCGGAGAGCCGCGTCGAGAGCGTGTTCGGCGGGACGTCGAGCGTTGACTGGAGATCGGAAAAACGCAGGGGCTCCTCGGCGACGGCGAATTCGCTGAGCACCGCCATCGCGTGGGCTTTCCCGAGCACATCGAGCAGGTCGGCGACGGTCGCCTCGACCGCTGCCCGATCCTCGTCGGAGAGCGTCTCGCGTCGCGCTCTGACGTCCTCGCCCGTCTTTCGTCCCGGCGGTGCGTGATCTGCTGGCGGACCGTTGTTCCCGCTCATAAGCGTCGTAACGGCGTCCGATCACTAATACTTTTGTTTTCGAACTATTGGAACTGGCGGCGATAGACGGCTAATACTTCGATACTTCGAAGTTACAAGCTTATTACTTCGAAGAGTGTAGTCTGGGGTATGACAATACGCACTGGCCTTCGGACTGTGATCGGTCGAGCCGTCCCTGCGCTCAGTTTCGCGGTCGCGGGCAACCTCGTAGTGCTCGTCCTCGCGTACCTGACTGTCGGCCTGTTCGGCCCGCTCAGCCTCGTACCGGTCGTGCTCGTCTCGACGCTCGCAGGAATCGGAGCGGCGATAACCTACAGCCTGCTGGACTGGCGACTCGCCGATCCGGATCGGCCGTTCCTCGCTATCGCTGCGGTGGTTCTGCTCGTTTCGTTTGTCTCCCTCGATTTCGCGGCGACGCTTGACGGTGCGACGATTCCACGGCTGGTCGTACTGGGAGTAACACACGTGGTCGCGGCGGCGGGCTGTGTCGCCGCGCTGGTAGATGTTGGTCAATGACGCAGGTACTGGTCACCGGCGCAACCGGTACGGTGGGATCGCTGGTCGCCGACCGCCTGCTCGATCGGGCAGAGCTAACGGTGCGAGTGGCCAGCCGGAGTCCGGCGTCCGCGCGCAAGCGATTCGACTGCGAGGTGACTCGGTTCGATTTCACCGATCCCACGACCTACCGCGAGACGTTCCGCGGCGTCGATCGTCTCTTTCTGGTCCGGCCGCCTGCCATCTCCCGCGTTCGGCGCGATATTGTCCCCGCGCTCGCGGCGGCGGTCGGGGCGGGTGTCGAACAGGTAGTCTTCCTGTCGGTACTCGGCGCAGGTCGGAACCGCGTCATTCCGCACGCCCGCATCGAGTCGTGGCTAGCGAGCTCGGACGTCGACACAACCGTTCTCCGGGCCTCGTTTTTTATGCAGAACCTGACGACGACACACCGCAACGAGATCAGGGACGGCGAGCTGTTCGTCCCCGCGGGTAGCGGCGAGACCAGTTTCGTCGATGCCCGAGACGTCGCTGACTGTGCGGTCGCGGCGCTCACCGAACACCGAACTGGAACGTACGATATCACTGGCTCGGCGGCGCTCGACTACTCGGAAGTCTGTAGGATCCTTTCAACCGTGCTCGATCGCGAGATACAGTACGCCGATCCGTCGCTTCCCCGGTTTCTCGTTCGACGCTACCGGATCGATCACGACCCCGCCAAAGTGTTCGTGATGGGCGGGATCTACACTACCGCCCGGCTGGGACTCGCCGACCGCGTCACCGACGACGTACAGGAGCTCCTCGGTCGCGAGCCGATCGCGTTCGAGAGCTTCGCTCGTGACTACCGTGATCGCTGGAAAAAGTAGCTACTCGGGTGGCATACCTCAGGCGTCCTGTGCGCCACGGACCGTCTCGGCGACGGCCTCGGCCCCTTCGTCGTGGACCAGATCGCCGACGACGACGACGTCCGCATGCTGGCCGAGTTCGTACGCGGAGTCGTAGTCGTGGACACCGCCGCCATAAAAGAGGGTGGCCTCGTCGAGGGCGTCGTGTGCCGCGCCGACGATTTCGGGGTCACCGAGCGTGCCGGAATACTCGACGTAGATAATCTCCTGGCCGAACAGTCGTTCGGCGACAGTGGCGTAGGCAGCGACGTCGTCGGGGCTCAGGTCGCAGTCGGCCTCGGTGTAGGATGCGACTGCCGAGTCGGGGTTCATCACGATGTACGCTTCCGTGGTGATCCGGTCCCACGGCAGGTCGTCCTCGATCCGGGTCCACTCCTTGTGCGCGCCCGCGAGCCAGAACGGGTTCTCGGTGTTGAACACGGTCGGGATGAGGTAGCCGTCGAGCGCGTCGTCGTTGACGGCGACTTCGGGTGCGCTCGGTTCGAGATATAGCGGCACGTCGTGGGCGGCACACGCCTCGATGACGCGTTCCATTTTGTCGGTCGTCATCCCGGTCGTCCCGCCGATCTCGATGGCGTCAGTTCCGGTTGCAAGCACGTCCTCGTACGTTTCCCCGTCCGGTAACGTCTTGTCGGGGTCGATCTTCACGATGTGGTCCCACTCGGCCCAGGGAGCAGTCATACCCGAATCAATTCCGCGAAGCGGCTAAAACCCCTTCGGAACGGCACTCCGAATCCCTTTTGAGGCGAGGATTGCTATCTCGCGTCGATGGAGGTACTGATCGTCGGTGCAGGCGCGATGGGGCGGTGGTTCGGCGAGAGCGTCGACGCGACACCGGTCTTTACGGATATCGACGCGGACGCCGCGGCGAGCGCGGCGGATGCCATCGATGGGCGGGTCGCCGCACCGGACGAGACGTACGAGGTCGTCTGTATCGCCGTGCCGATGTCGGCTGCCGAAACGGCGATCGCCGAGTACGCCGACCGGGCGACCGAGGCGATCGTTGACGTGACGGGCGCGATGGCTGGCCCCGTCGCAGCTATGGACGCCCACGCCCCAGATCTCGAACGCGTCAGTTTCCACCCGCTGTTCGCGCCGGAGAACGCGCCGGGGAACGTCGCCGTCGTGGCCGACAGTCCGGGACCGGCCACCGACACGCTCCGCGGGAGCCTCGCGGTGGCAGGCAACGACCTGTTCGAGACCACGTCCGAGGAACACGATAGGGCGATGGACGACGTACAATCCGGAGCGCACGCGGCGGTGCTTGCCTACGCGCTGGCGACCGAGGACGTCCCCGAACGGTTCCAGACGCCGATCTCGGGTGGGCTGGAAGCGCTGGTCGAGCAGATGACCGGGAATAACCCCGACGTGTACACCGAGATCCAGTCGACCTTCGACGGGGCCGAAGATGTCGCCGCGGCGGCGGCACGGATCGCGGATGCGGACGACGAGGAGTTCAGGCGACTCTATCGGGAGGCCGGGAGGACCGACGATGAGTGACGACGAACGAACGGCGATTCGGGATACGGCGAAATACATGAGGGAGGTCCGGCCGATCGATCCCGAAGAGATCTACGAGTACGTCGAGAGCCAGCCCCACCCTGCGGTTGTACGTCAGACCCTTCGCGAGGAGGCGTTCGACCTTGGACTCGTCGAGACTGACGAGGGAACGTTCGTGCCAGTCGACGAGGACCCGGTCGCGACCGGCGTGGAGCGGGTCGACCGGTTCCCCGACGAGTACGGGACAGTTCTGGAAGAACTACTCGTCACAGAGTACGGGGTGGACTGGTCGGAGGGCGACTCCGGTGACGCCCTCCGCGAGCGGATCCGAAAGCTCAAAGACGCCTACTACCGCCAGCATCCGGTCGAGTACGACTATGAGGCGGCGCTGGGCTACGGGATCTACCATCTGCCGGACTACTACGCAGTCGTCCAGTACGCCCTCGCCGACCTGATTGAGCGACGGTTGCTTCCGCGCAAACTGCGGGTGCTCGATGTCGGGGCTGGTGTTGGCGGTCCCGCGCTGGGCCTGTGTGACCTGTTGCCCGACGACGCGCTCGTGGAGTATCACGCAGTGGAACCGAGCGAGGCGTCCGACGTGCTGGCGTCGATGCTCGATGAAACTGGTCGAAACGTCCACACGGAGATTCACCGGGAGCGTGCAGAGGCGTTCGAGCCGACTGCGGTTGACGGCGATGACGAGTTCGACCTGGTCGTCTTCGGGAACGTCCTCAGCGAACTGGACGATCCGATAGCGGTTGCCCGGCGGTATCTCGACGTACTCGCGCCAGCGGGGTCGCTACTTGCGCTCGCACCGGCGGACCGGAACACGAGCACCGAACTGCGGGCGGTCGAACGCGCCCTCGCCGACGATCCGTCGGGACCCGGCGCGACGGTCTACTCGCCGACGGTCAGGCTCTGGCCGGGCGAGTCGCCGACCGATCGCGGCTGGTCGTTCGATGTCAAACCGGATCTCGAAGTCCCCGCCTTCCAGCAGCGACTGGAGGACGCCGCGTCAGGGCCGGACCACCATCAGGGGGAGTTCGTCAACGTCGACGTACAGTTCTCCCACTCGATCCTCCGAACTGACGGGAAACGCCGTCTCGACGTGACGCCCAATCCCGATCGGTGGGCGAAGATGGCCGACATGGAAGACCACGTCTCGAACCGGATCGATCTGGTCGCGCTGAAACTCAGTCACTCGCTCTCGGATGGCGGCAATCCACTGTTCAAGATCAGTGATGGCAGCGAGTCAGTTGAACACTACGCCGTCCTGACGCGTGAGACCTCACTCAACAGTGATCTGGCTGACGCCGGGTACGGCGACCTCCTGGCGTTCGAGTCTGTGCTGGCGCTCTGGAACGACGACGAGGGCGCGTACAACCTCGTCGTGGACGAGGAGACGGTTATCGACGCGATGGTTGCGTGATACTCATCAACAAGAATGTTTTGATTCCTGTCGCTATTCGAGGCGTATAACGGCTCGACACCGAGTATGGTGCCCATATTCCAAAGAAGTTATATAGTAGTGCTCGCAAGTCATACGAAAGGAATCACCCGGGATTTTTCCAGGGTTACCTGCCCGGTTAGCAGCCGCCTTCGCACCATGACAGAACAAAACACCCGAACGCGAACCCGATCGAGAGCAGCAGAGCAAGAACAGGAAACCGAAGACGAGGGACTCGCCTGTCCCGAGTGCAGCGGCCAGCTGATCAACGACGAGGAACACGGGGAAACCGTCTGTAACGACTGTGGGCTTGTGGTCGAGGAGGACTCGGTCGACCGCGGCCCCGAGTGGCGCGCGTTCGACGCCCAGGAGAAAAACCAGAAGTCCCGCGTCGGTGCACCGACGACGAACACGATGCACGACAAGGGGCTGTCGACGAACATCGACTGGCGCGACAAGGACGCCTACGGGAACTCGCTTGGCTCCCGCCAGCGCGAGAAGATGCAGCGCCTGCGCAAGTGGAACGAGCGGTTCCGTACCCGCGACAGCAAGGAGCGCAACCTCAAGCAGGCCCTCGGTGAGATCGACCGGATGGCGTCGGCCCTTGGTCTGCCGAGCAACGTCCGCGAGACGGCAAGCGTCATCTACCGCCGCGCGCTCAACGAGGACCTCCTCCCGGGACGTTCGATCGAAGGCGTCTCGACGGCCTGTGTGTACGCCGCCGCGCGACAGGCAGGCGTCCCCCGCAGTCTCGACGAGATTGCGGAAGTGAGCCGCGTCGAGAAAAACGAGGTCGCCCGCACCTACCGTTACGTGGTCCGCGAGCTCGGCCTCGAAGTCCAGCCTGCAGATCCCGAAAGCTACGTCCCCCGCTTCGCGTCGGGACTCGGCCTCTCCGACGAGTCCGAGCACCGCGCCCGCAAACTCCTCCAGAACGCCAAGGAGAAAGGCGTCCACAGCGGCAAGTCGCCGGTCGGCCTCGCCGCCGCTGCGGTCTACGCCGCCGCTCTCCTGACCAACGAGAAGACGACCCAGGCCGCGGTCAGCGAAGTCGCGGATATCTCCGAAGTGACGATCCGCAACCGCTATCACGAGCTCCTCGAAGCCGAGGAGAGCCTCGGTCTCGCCTGATCGGACACCGCTTTTGCTCTGTGAGTGACTTCGTCGCGCTCTGTCGCCGCGCAACGTATGCTTTTTGAGCTAGCCTCACGTTCGCGCAGATATGAACTTCGACACTTTCGTGCTCGCCGCCGCGACGGCAACGCTCGACGACGAGCCGGCGGCACGTGAACACGCCGACGCAATCGAGTTTCGGATGGACCTCGCCGAGGACCCCCTCTCCCAGCTCCGGACGTACGACGGCGAGTTACCGATCATCGCCACGAACCGTGCCGAGTGGGAGGGCGGCGAGGCGTCCAGGCCGGGGCGTCTCGACGCACTCGCAGAGGCCGCGCAGGTGTCGGCAGTCGAGGCGATCGACGTCGAACTTCACACGCTCGAAACGCCGGAAGGTGTCGCGATCGCGGAGAACGTGCGTGCGGCGGAGATCCCGATCATCGCGTCGGTTCACGACTTCGAGCGGACTCCGTCCTCGGCCGACCTCCGCAAACTGCTCCGCCGGGCATCGAAGCACGGTGATATCGGCAAGCTCGCGGTCACCGCACAGACATCACGGGATGTCCTCGATTTGCTCGGTGCGACGCAGGCGATTTCGGCGACAGGCAGGACGGTTGCCACGATGGCAATGGGCGAGGTCGGGCGGCACTCGCGGGCCGTCGCACCGCTGTACGGCTCCCGGATCGGCTATGCGCCGGTCGATCCGGCGGACGCGACCGCGCCCGGCCAGTACGATCTCGCGACGCTCCGGACGCTCGTCGACCAGTTGCGTTCCGAATAGCTCGCGTTCGACAGTCTAATGAGTCCACGGTAGCTACTCGCAGGAAAGGTCATGATCCGGAAACGTCCGCTGATCGCCGTTCTGCTTGCCTTTGTCTACCCCGGTCTCGGACACGCGTACCTCCGCCGCTGGCTGCGTGCGCTCCTCTGGTTCGGACTGGTCGTTTCCGCGGTCGTCTTCATCGTCCCGAACGAGCCGTTCGAGGCTGCCGACTCGGTGCTCGCTGGGGCACAGGCGGTCGCCGAACAGCTCTCCTTTGGCGAATCGCTCGCGCTCGCGTCGATCGTCGTGTTCAACATGCTCGATGCATACGTACTGGCGGCGTACGTCGACCGGCCCACGACAACACGGGCCGGTGACGAGGACACTGTGCCCTCTTGCCCACACTGTGGGAAGGACCTCGACGAGGATCTGACGTTCTGTCACTGGTGTACGACCGAGCTCGACCAGCTCGCGGAGACCGAGGCGTCCGCCGACGCGGAGCCGACGGGTGACACCGACAGCGTGAAAAACGCCTGATTACACGAAATGAACGAGAAAGCCCACGAGTTCAGTCGTGGGAGCAGTCACTTTTCGATGATTTTCTCTTCGACGGCTTCCCCGAAGTGGCGAGCGGTATCCTCGTGATAGAGGCGGATCTCGTCGCCGGCTTCGAGATCAGTGACGGCCTTGCGCCCCTCCGTCGTCGCAACTTTCACCGTCTCGGCGTTCTGGATCAGCGTCTCGATCCGATCACCGTCCCCGAGTTCGGCCTCGACCCGGAACATCGGGCGCTGTTCGATCTTGACGCGTCCAACGACCGCCTCACGGGTGTTGCCGTCCGTATCGACGACCTGTACCTCGTCGCCGCTTTTTAGCTCCGAGAGATATTTCGTGCCGCCATCGGGCGTCCGGATGTAGGCGTGGACCGCACCGGCGTTGACCCGGAACGGGCGTGAGGCGACGTATGGGGACTCGGCGGTCTCCGCGTGGACGAAGACGAGGCCACGGGACATCGAGCCGATCAACATCCCCTCGTCGTGGTCCATCAGCGAGCCGGTGTCGACACAGACGCGGTCTGCACTGCCCGCCCGTTCGACCGTCAGCACTTCTGCGCTCGTGAGATCGAGCGTTTCGCGTTCCGCCTCGTCCCGGACGTCGACGGTCGAGCGGATCTCGTCGGGGTCGTCGCTGTCGAGCAACACGGCGTCGGCCCCGATCTCCAGCGTCTCGTACGCCGTCTGGGCCTCCTCGGCGCTCGTGACGCCCGCGATCAGCGTCGTCTCGTCGCCGATCCGGGCGATGAGGTTCTCCAGCGGGATGATCGACCAGTTCTCGCTGACGATCATCGTGTACTCGGCTTCCTCGGCAGCGGCCTCGGCGAACGCCTCGTAGTCCTCGTCGAAGATCCGGACGTAGGCTCCCTGCGTGCGGTCGTCGTTCCGCCGGAGCGTCGTCAGATCGGCCGAGCCGGAGAAGTCGGTGGGAAGATCGACCGTCCCGTCGCCCTCGCCGTGTTTGCCGACCACGTAGGCGTCGGGCTCTTCGATGTCGTCCGCGTCGCTCTCCGCGTCGTCGATCACGTCGACGTCTCCCCCGGTACGGAAGGCCGCCACGTTGACGTCGCCGAGCTCGCGAACCTTCCCAACGTCGCCCTCGTCGACGAGCACCCAGTCGACGCCCGATTCGAGGCCCGCCGTGATCCGCTTGCGCCGCCGGTCCCAGTCGCCGACGGAACTGTCGGCTTTCAGCCAGACTTCGCGTGTCATGTCCATACGCTCGCAGCGGTCCGGCTTGAACGTGGCGGAACGCGTGGGTGATATCGGCACACCGGCCGTTCCTATTTTCGAGTCATTCTAAACACTACTGATTGTAACAGTTGTAATGATACTATCTCGATAATTGATAAGTATGCACTCCGACAAGCAGGTAGTATGACGTCGGAGATCGGACGACGGCTCGATGCCGTGACGACAAGCGACGCGGGAGTGCACTCGCTCACCGAGGACGAGCGCGTGGCACGGCTCGCCGACGTGCTCGTCCAGCGCGTCGGGTCGACGGCCGAGGTGGTCGGCGCGGTCCCGACCGCTGTCGCGGCCGTGGGGATCGTCCAGCGTCGGCTCCGTGGCGACGCCGCTCCGCTCGCGGAGATCGCGCCCCACAGCTGTCCGATCTCGGACGTCATGCAAGCCGAGGACGAGCTGCTCGACGCGCTCGACGACCCGGCGGACGACGCGGTGATCGAGCGACTCCAGGCCCGTGTCTGTCGGTGCCGTGCGGTGCTCGTCGCGACCGCCCGCGAGCGCGCCGGGCCGCCACGACTGACCGGCGTCCTCTGTCCGGGCGACCCCGACGAGTTCGCGGTCCCAGAGGGGATCGACCCCCTCCCGCCAGAGGCGGACGTCCGGCCGCTCAAGGCCCGGTATCACCGGCTTCGGGCGGATCTGCGCTCGGCCCAGCTGGGCGTTGCGCTCGACAGTTATCTCGTCGACGCCGAGCTATCTCCGCCGGATTCGTAGAGCCCGCTGACGCTTCGGCCCTCCAGCCGTTTCGGCCCTCCACTTGCCTTCCGCCGACGGGTCGCTCACTACGACTCCGGCGTCGCGTCGATCTTGTGTCGGAACGCTCGCACGGCGTTTCTGCCCTGCTCGGTCAGCTCGACGACACGGCGACGGCCGACCGAGCGGACCTCGACGTAGCCATCCTCTTCGAGCGGGGCGATCACCGAGTCGAGCAGTCTGAACTTCGCCTTGTCGTTCGCCGGTGCCCGCTCGGTCATGAAGGATAGCTCCTCGTCTTCGGCGTACTCGATGAGGTCGCGCTTTTTTGGTCGTTTCGTGGTTCCTTCCTGTTCCAGCAGAAACGCCATCAGCGAGATCTGGTCGGGGGAGGGTGAGTCGACCGGATAGGAGGGCAGCTCCGACAGTCCGGCCATCCCGTGACTGATCGGCGTCTCGGCGGCGTCGTGGGCGTACCCCTCGGGTTCGACGTAGTACGGTGTGGCGTCGGTCGAGACGTCCATGCAGGCGATCGTCGCGCCGACAGCCGCGAGGGTGCCCGCACCGGAGACGTTTACACGCACGGAGTCTCCCTCGTGTCGGGCAGCAATCGTTGTCACCGCTCCGAGCACGTCGTAGACGTCCGCAAGGTCACACGAGCGCGTTCGGATCTCGACGCCGGCGTCCGCCAGTGCCGCTTCGATCTCGTCGTGATACGTCCGCTCGTCGACGTGTGGGTCGGGATCTTCGAGGAGGTAGACGATGTCGGCTTTGAGACGAGTTACCGGTTCGACGATCCGGTCGAACTCGTTGCCGAGGGGGACCACGTGTACTCGGTCGATAGCGTCCATGGCAGAGAGCGCGGCGGAGACGACAAAAAACGTTAGGCTTCGACGGCGAGTACGGCCCGTTCGAGCGTGGCCTGGGCCCACCGGTTCTCGTGACTCAGTTGTAGTGGCAACAATGAACCCTTCAGGGGCACAAAACATTTTCCGCACCGACAGGTACCGTTCTCTATGGCCACGGACACATCGGAGGCGACAGGATGACGTTGCCGAGCCGCCGGCAGGTTCTCGCCGCGAGCACCACGGCCCTCCTTGCAGGCTGTCTCGATCCACCAGCTGGTGACTCAGCAAGCGAAAACGGGGAGGAACCCGAGGACGAATACCGCGAACCCGACGACTGCGAGATCGAATACGGGGAGTGGACCGGGCAGGCTGAACCGATCGAGACGACTGTAGTAGTCGAGGAGAGCGAGGATCCGGAACAGGATTGTGCGGGGGCAGCAGCCAGTGCCGCGTTCGACGCGCTGAACGACAAAACCGAACTCGAGCTCGACGATGCGAGCTGGGCTGGTTTCGAGTCTTCCTTGTCGGCAGACGGATACCGTGCAGGGATCGTTATCTCAAAACGCGTCGATACGTTGCGTGACCGGCTCCTCTCCTGTCCGGATCCGGAGTTCGATGAAGTGGATGCCCGATATGAGGTCCCCAGTGAAGTGTCCGTGACACTCGAATACGGCCCTGACGCTGAGACAGTCACCTGTCTGCACGAAATCGAGTACATCGTGAGACGGATGGCACTAGAATAGCGTCATGGCAGAGAGCGCGGCGGAGACGACAAAAAACGTTAGGCTTCGACGGCGAGTCCGGCTCGTTCGAGTGCCTCTTCGACAGTGGCGTCGTCGTGGATAACGGCACTGACCGCGGTCGTAATCGCTTCCGGATCGTCGTGCTGGAAGATCGATCGGCCCATCGAGACGCCGTCCGCACCGGCGTCGATCGCGCCGCGAACCATCTCCACGGTAGCGCGGTCGGTGCCCGGACTGCCCCCGGCGATCACGACCGGGAGGCTGGTCGAACTCGTGACGTGCTCGAAGCTCTCGGCGTCCCCGCTGTAGGCGGTCTTGACGACGTCCGCACCACACTCCTCGGCCAGTCGGGCGGCATGAGCCAGATACTCGGCATTGTGCTCGGGGTCGTCGCCTTCCAGATGCGTGCCGCGGGCATAGGACATCGCCAGCACGGGTATCCCGAGGCGGTCGGCCTCGTCGGTTACTTCCGCCAGATCAGCGAGCTGTTCGCGTTCGTACTTGCTGCCGACGTTGATATGATAGGAGACCGCATCGGCACCGGCACGAACGGCTTCCTCGACCGTTCCTGTCCGGCGTTTGTCGTTCGAATCGGGACCGATCGAGGTCGACGCATTGAGATGGATGATGTAGCCCGCACCGTTTTTGTGCGCGTGAACGCGGTCGGCGAGTCCTTTCTGCGTGAGAACGGCGTCCGCGCCGCCGCTCGTGATCCCGTCGATCGTCGATTCGATGTCCTTGAGGCCCGATACCGCACCGATCGTGATCCCGTGATCCATTGGGACGATGAGGTAGTTCCCGTCTGTCCCGATCCGCCCGAGTCGTGCGAGGGTTCCTGTATTCATAGTATGAGAATCTGTGGCAATCGCCGGTTATGGGTGTTGCGATTCGCGGGGGTTATTTGCCCGGTTCGGGCGTGCTCGAAACCGCGCCGTCGAGCGCGCCCTGCTTGAGTTCTCGCGCTTTCGCTTCGAGTTTGTTGGGGACGTCCTCGCCCGCCGCGATCATGTCGACGAAGACGCTCCCGGCGACGACGCCCGCCGCACCGGCCTCGACGATCTCGGTTGCGTGCTGCCCTTCGCTAACGCCGAAACCGACCGCTTTCGGCACCTCCCACTCGGCGAGTCGCGTGAGGCTCTCATGGGTTGCGTCGCTGACATCGGCCTGTGCGCCGGTCGTCCCGAGGCGGGCCTGTACGTAGACGAAGCCCGACACCTGCTCGCGCATCTTCGCCAGGCGCTCGTCGGTCGTCGTCGGCGCGACGATGAAGATCAGATCGACGCCGTACTCGTCACAGGCCTGCCGAAGCGGGTCACTCTCGTCGACGGGGAGATCGGGGATGATCAGCCCGGAGACCCCTGCCTCGGCGGCACGCTCGACGAACGGGAGCAGGCGCTCGTAGTCGCTGTCGCCCGGCTCGCCCTCGCCGTACTGATAGAGCAGGTTGTAGTACGTCATACAGACGATCGGCACGTCGATGTCGAGCGATTCGACAAGCTCGAAGTAGCGCTCGGGGGTCGTCCCGGCTTCCAGCGAGCGCTGGATGGCGTTCTGGATCGTCGGCCCGTCGGCGATCGGTTCCGAGAAGGGCATCCCGAGTTCGATCACGTCCGCGCCACCCGCCGCGAGCGCTTCGACGTACTCGGTGGTGGCCGCAAGTGAGGGGTCGCCCGCCGTAATGTATGGGACGAGTGCCGGCTCGTCGCCGGAGACGGCCACCCTGACGTCGTTACTCATACAGTACCTCCATCGAGGGAGCGGCGTCGAGATCACGCTTTTCGGTCTCCTCGATCACCGCTTCGAGGTCCTTGTCGCCGCGGCCCGAAACGTTGACGACGATCACCTCGCCGAGATCGTGCTCGCCGTCGGCGTCCGGGCCGAGTTCCGCTTCGAGGAACGCCAGCGCGTGGGCCGATTCCAGCGCGGGGATGATCCCCTCGGTCCGCGAGAGGCGGTGGAACCCTTCGAGCGCCGCAGTGTCGTCGACGTTGACCGGCGTCACGCGCCCCTCGTCGACGAGGTAGGAGAGTTCGGGACCGACCCCGGCGTAGTCAAGGCCCGAGGAGACGCTGTGGGACTCGACGATCTGCCCGTCGGCGTCCTGCAGTAGTTTCGTTCGCGCGCCATGGAGCACCCCCTCGCTCCCGGTCGACAGTGAGGCCGAGTGTGGTGCAACACCCTCCTCGTCGTCGACGATGAGTCCGTCGCCGCCCGCCTCCACCGCGAACAGGGAGACCTCCTCGTCGGGCACGAGGTCGTGGAACGTTCCCATCGTGTTCGAGCCGCCGCCCGCACAGGCCACGAGACTGTCCGGGAGATCGCCCGTTTTCTCCTCGATTCCGGCCCGGATCTCCTCGCCGATCACCGAGTGGAAGTCCCGGACCATCCGCGGGAACGGGTGAGGGCCGACGATCGAGCCGATGACGTAGTGGGTGTCCTCGACGCTGGTCGCCCAGTCGCGCATCGTCTCGTTGATCGCCTCCTTGAGCGTTCCGCGCCCGACGGTGACGGGATTCAGTTCCGCGCCGTTCAGCCGCATCCGGAAGACGTTGGGGCGCTGACGACGGATATCTCGCTTGCCCATGTAGATCTCGCAGGGCATATCGAGGTGGGCTGCCGCCATCGCCGTCGCGGTGCCGTGCTGGCCCGCACCGGTCTCCGCGACGATCCGCTCTTTGCCCATATACTTCGCAAGCAGGACCTGTCCCAGCGCGTTGTTGAGTTTGTGTGCGCCGCCGTGGAGGAGGTCCTCGCGCTTGAGATAGACCTCGGCGTCGTAGCGCTCGCTGAGCCGATCCGCGCGCTGGATCGGCGTCGGCCGCCCGCCGAAGTCGGCCAGTCGCTCCCGGAACTCGTCCATGAAACCATCCTCGTTGTCGAGGACGTACCGTTCGTAGGCGTCGGTCAGTTCCTCGATTGCCGGCATCAGGACCTCCGGCACGTACTGTCCGCCGTACTCTCCGAATTTCGTCGTGCTCATGATTGTCGTGTCTCCGTCGTCCGCCCGTCTGTTCGCTCGTTGTCCCGCGTTCGGGACTCGGCGTTAGTGAGTCGTTCGGTGTTCGACCGCACTATCTTCGCCGGGTTGTCGCTTTCCTCGTAGTTCATTATCGCGCTACCGATCAGCAGGGCGTCAGCGCCCGCTGCACGCAGTCGTCGGACGTCCTCGGGCGTCGAGATGCCGCTTTCAGCGATCAGCGTGACGTCCTCAGTCCCCTCGGCAGTCGCGTCGGCGACTCGCTCGAACGTACCGAGATCGACATCGAGTTTCGCCAGATCGCGGTTGTTCACGCCGATGAACTCGGCTCCCGCCGCGACCGCTTCTCGTACCTCCGCCTCGGTGTGGGCCTCGACGAGCACCTGGAAGCCGCGTTCACGAGCCGCCGCGAGCAGTCCCTCCAGATCGTCGACGAAGCGGACGATCAGCAGGACGACATCGCCCTCGACGGCGTCTAGCTGGGACTCGCGTAGAATGAAGTCCTTTCGCAGGACTGGGACGTCGACGGCCTCGCGGACCCGTTCGAGATACTCCGGGCTCCCACCGAAATGGTCGGGTTCGGTCAGCACCGACAGCGCCGCGGCCCCACCGTCAACCATCGCCTGTGCCAGTTCGACTGGATCGTCCCGGCGGGTTCCCTCGGTCGTCGGGCTCGTCGGTTTCACCTCGGCGATTACCGGCGCTCGGCCGTCCGCTTCGGTCGCCGACAGCGCGTCGGAAAGCGACCGCGGCTCGATATCGACACGCTCGCCGCCCGGATCGGCTCTGGATCGGGCCGCGTCGAGGATTGATTGAACCGCCGGTGCGATCTCGTCTTCAGCGTCCATTATCGTACATTAACGGACGGATATGTACATAAGACTTGCGCACCGGTCCGGCGAATCTTCAAGGCCCTGACGAACGGATGCGCATACATGATAGAAGACGCCGGAATCTACGCACGGGAGTTCGCACCGATCGACCGCCACGTTCAGATCGGCGTCGCAAGTAGCAAGGTGCTCCGCGTGACGTTTCCGGAAACGCCGGACGCCAAGGCGACGACCGACCACCCGCTGCTGGATCGACTCGACGCCTACCTCGCGGCCCGCGAGGAGGATGGCTTCGACGACGTGCAGGTCGCACTCACGGTGCCAACTGACCAGCGACGCGTCCTCGAATCCGTGCGGGACGTTCCCTTCGGAAAAGCGATCGGTATTGACGCCCTGACCCGGATGACCTCCGGACTCTCGCACGAAGATGATGGAGATCTCGAAACAGTTCGGACCGCACTGCGAGAGAACCCCGCACCGATTTTCATCCCGGATCATCGTATTAGCGACGGGCCGGGCGCGACGCCGCCGGACGTGGTCGAGCAGTTGCGAGCGATCGAGGGGCTTCGCTGAAGGGGCCGCAAGACCCTTGCCGTTCACCTGGAAGACGAAATGTGAGACGGGATCGACCGACCGACGGGTGCGACGATGCCCGATTAGCCATCAAGCTTTATTGGCACCCCTTACTCTATCAAGTCATCAGTGGATTCGACACTGGCGGCAGTTCGGCTCACGTACGCGTTTGCTGCAGTAGCAAGTCTCGGCTTCGGCGCAGTGCTATGGCGTAACCGGGGCAAAAGCGGTGCGACCTCGCTTTTCGTGACGACGGTTGCGGCCTTTGTCTGGTCCGGGGCACTCCTGCTCTCGACACATCCATCGCCCGGTGTGGCGGAGTGGACTGTCCGATTCAGATACGTCGGTGCTGCTGGGTCCGTTCTCGGTGGCCTCGGCTTCGCCCTCGAGTATGCAGGCTACGAACGATACGTCAATCAACGCACCGCTGGCGCGGTTGGCATCTATCTGCTCGTCGTACTGTTCGTGAGCTTCGTGAATCCGGGTCGGCTATTTCTCGTCGATCTGGACGGGACGGTTCCGATCGGTGTCGAACAGCACTGGGGGCCGCTGTTCTGGGCACATCTCGTGATCAGCTACGCCGTTATTCTCACCTACGTGGTGATCCTGACGAGGTTCATCTACCGGTCACGACACCGCCTGTATCGCGGTCAGGCCGTAGCACTGTTGATTGGACTGGCCGTCGCTGCCCCGTTCAATCTCATCTACGTCTTCGGCTACGTTCCGGTCGATACGACGCCGATCGGATTCATCGTGGCGATCGGTTCGTACACCATCGCTATCGTCCGCTATCAGTACACGGACGTCGCGCCGATTGCACGCCGAAAACTGATCGATACCGTCAACGTCGGGATGCTTGTTGTGGACATGGATGACAGAATCACCGATAGCAACCCCGCTGCTCGGCGACTCCTCGACCTTGACAGCGGAGCTACCGGAACACCCGTTCGTGAGGCGTTCGGCGACGCCGCCCTCCGTTCGACGTACGAATCGGAACTGACTGGGGACGGATCGACGGAGGTGACGATCGAACACGACGGCAAGTACCTCCTTTTCGAATCGGTCCCCGTCTCGGACGACCGGGGCCAACACGTCGGCTACCTGCTTCTCGTACAGGATGTCACGACACAGCGACACCGTGAGCAAGAGCTCGAACGGCAGATTCGAAAGCTGGATCAGTTCGCGAGTGTCGTCTCCCACGACCTCCGAAACCCACTGAACGTCGCACAGGGGCGACTGGCGCTCGCTCGCGAAATGGACGACAACGAGCATCTGGGTGAGGTCGCGGCGGCCCACGAGCGCATGGATCGTCTGATCGACGACGTATTGACGCTCGCACGCGACGGGGGCGATGTCACCGATCCATCCGTCGTTCCACTCGATTCACTCACAGAAGAATGCTGGGACAACGTGGAGACGCACGGCGCGCGGCTGGTCGTCGAGACGGACCGCGAGATCTACGCCGATGAACGACAACTGAAACAGCTGTTCGAAAACCTGTTTCGCAACTCGGTCGAGCACGGCTCCACGAGCAATTCGTCACAGAAAACGGACCTGACCGTGACCGTTGGGACACTGCCGACCGGCTTCTACGTCGGGGACGACGGTCCGGGAGTCCCGGCTGCGGAACGCGAATCGGTGTTCGAGACTGGATACTCGACGGGGACCGAGGGTACCGGACTCGGACTCGGCATCGTCTCGGAGATCGTCGCGGCCCACGACTGGGAAATTCAGGTGGCCGAGAGCGAGTCGGGCGGAGCTCGATTCGAGATTACCGGTGTGGAGTTCCGTGACGAATGAGCTAGCGCTTCTGCAGCTGACCCGTCGATGACGGGGGCGATCACCCCGCCGTTCAATCGCTCGCGTACCGGGTCGCGTACACGTACAGGGCAATCCCACCAAGCACTGCCAGCGTCGCGAGCAAGTCGATCCACGGGTCCTCGGCGAGGATCGCAATGAACTGTGCCAGCCCGCCGGTGACGAAACTGGCTCCCGCGGCCCGGAGCGGGTCGGTTCGACTCTCGGCGACCCAGTACAGACCACCGCCGATACCGAGTGCGATCAGTCCGAACAACACGTCTGCAGTGAGTTCCGCGATCGGATCGCCGGTCACGAGCCCGTACAGGACGATCCCGGCGTAGGAAAGAACGCTCCCGACCAGCACCAGATAGGCCCGCCGTGGAACCCGTTCGATACCACTCATACACGGGTCCAGACCCACTGACCACTTAGTTTGCGAGGATCTCTCGTGGGTCGATCTCCAGCCCCTCGTGGACGACGAACTCGGCGGCGTTGATCACGTAGTGGGCGACGACAACCACCAGCAGGCTGCCGGTCAGAATAAAGACCGCGGCGAGAACGAAGCCAAGTACGCCCGTCACGAGGATTCCGCCCGGCCCCTGCAGGCCGTGACCGAGCCCGAAGGCCACCGAGGAGAGGACGGCCAGGAGCCACGGCGAGAGCCCGAACCCGATCGAGAGCGCCCCGATCAGCGCCGCCCGGAAGAGCAGTTCCTCGAAGAGGGCGACGGTCGGCAACACCGCGAAAAGCAGGACGGCCCACTCACGGCCCGACTCCGGCGCGAGCAGTTCCCGGAGGAACTCGTCGAAGCCGACGCCGATGCGTTCCAGACCGACCGCCGCCGCGGCGTTGGCGACGTACAGCGCGACGCCGATGCCCAGCCCGAGCGCGACGGCTTCGAGCCCAATGCTCGCGGCAGTCCGTTCGATGCCGAGCGCCGCTGCCGGGACGCCGGTCCACCACGCCGTCCCGACGAGCACGGCTCCGAACAACCCCTGTGTCAGCGCAACGTTTGCGAACAGTTCGCGCTTCGAAAGGTCCGACAGATCCAGCGACCGGCGTGAGGTGATCGGCTCGCCCTCGATACCGGTGGCCGAACGCTCGTCCGTGGCGGCAGCGTCCGGATCGGCCTCCGGGACGTCGGGCTCCGGTGGCTCCTGCGGGCGAGTAGAGCCCGTGCCCGCATCCAGCCCTTCGCTCTCTGAACCATCAGCCGACACGTCGCTTTCCGCTGCGAGAGCCGCGGTCTGTCGGGCGAACACGAGGACGAGAACGGTCACGAGCAGTGCGACCGCCGCGAAGATGCCCCACTGTGTCACAGTATGAGGAGTCCGCCGAACCGACAAAAGGGCACCGCCACGAGACAACGCGGTCCCGCAATCACAGCGCACCGAAGATAGCTATCGCACCGACGATAGTCAGCAGGACTCCCAGCAGCGCCAGCCCGCCGCCGCTCAGCAGATACCGGCGATGGGTTCCGGCGGCAGAGGTATCCGAGATCAGGAACTTCGGGACTTCCTCGCCAAGGCTCAGGGTGACGTCTGCATCGACGTCGGCCGCGTTGTGGCTTGCTTCGCCGTAGATGTAGGCCTCCTCGCCGACGTCGAGACGCTCCTCAGTATAGCGTTTCCGCCCGCCACCGAGCGAGAACCCGCCGAGAGAGAACCCACCCCCCACAGAGACGTTGCCGGGGAGATACTCCGAAAACAGCGAGTCGCGCTGGCGCTCGCTCTCCAGCGACAGGTCGGCGCCGTCGGGGATCACGTGAGCGCGGCCGGAGTCGTCCGACAGGACGAACGGCTGACTCTCCTCGCTGGATTCGATCGTTCGCCACGAGCTGGATTTGTTGCGGCCACCGGAGCGACGTTTCTCCTCGATTTTGTACTCGTAGGCGACACAGTCGCGCTCCACAAACGGAGATTCGAAGGGCTCTTCGCCTGGAGCCGTCTCGACCGTTCCTTCCACCTCGACCGGATTCTCCTCATACGGCGCATCACCGATCGGGACCGGGTCGTCAGCGCGCAATCGTAGCAGGGTGCGCAGCTTCCGACCGCCGAACGCGAGGAGGGCAATACCGATCACCACGAGGATGCTACCAATTAGCAGGGATTCGACATCCATACCCAACTTTCGTCAGCCGGACGACAAGAAAATTACGGACCCCCGAACGCTACTGCGGGCTCGGGCTGCCGGCACCGACCTGTCGGTCGAGTGCGTTGCCCGTAATCGACTTGAGCCGGTCGACGAGGCTGTCCTTCTCGGTCTCGCCGGTCAGCGCGATGTCGAGCACTTCGCTGATGTGGCTGACCGGTATGACCTCGATCTGCTCGGCGTACTCGTCCTCGATCATCACGTCCTGCTCGTTGGCCTTGGGGATGATGACCGTCTCGATGCCGGATTTCGCCGCGGCCTCGATCTTGTGCGTGACGCCGCCGACCGGGAGCACGTCGCCCCGGACCGACAGCGAGCCGGTCATCGCCAGATCCTGTCGGACCGGCATGTCTTCGAGCGCGGAGATCACTGCGGTTGCGACCGTGATCGACGCCGAGTCGCCGTCGACGCCCTGCTGGCCCGCCTGCACGAACTGGATGTGGACGTCCTTTTCGGAGAGATCCACGTCGGAGAACTTCTTGATGATCGCCGAGACGTTCTGGACGGACTCCTCGGCCATCTCCTGAAGCTTCCCGGTGGCGATCACCTGGCCGCCGCCCTGTGCGGGGGCGACCTCGGCCATGACCGGGAGCATGATGCCCGAATCCTCGCCCATCACGGCGAGCCCGTTGACGCGGCCGACCACGTCGCCGTCCGCAACGGTGAGCTCGTAGTCCTTGCGACGCTCGATGTAGTTGTCCGCGAGCTGCTGTTCGATCGACCGCGAGCGGCGTTTCGCCTGCAGGACGTCCTCGCGCTCGGTGAACTCCTTGTCCTCGGCGCGAGCGATGTCGCCTGCGACGCGAACCAGTCCGCCGAGGTTCCGGAAGTGAAGCGTCAGATGGCCCTTGCGGCCGGAGCGACGCCTCGCCTCGAGCATCACTTCGCGTGCCGCTTTCGGCGTGAAGTGGGGTAGCCGGCCGTCGTTTTCGACCTCCTGAGCGATAAAGCGCACGTACTTGCGGCGCATCTCGGGGGTGTCGTCGATGGTGTCGTCCATGAACACCTCGTACCCGTAGCCCTTGATACGAGAGCGCAGCGCGGGGTGCATGTTCTCCAGCGCGTCGCGGTTCCCCGCCGCAATCATGATGAAGTCACAGGGGACGGGCTCGGTCTGGACCATCGCACCCGAGGAGCGCTCGGACTGGCCCGTAATGGAGAACTCGCCTTCCTGAATTGCCGTCATCAGTTTCTGCTGGCTGCGGACGTCGAGCGTGTTGATTTCGTCGACGAACAGCACGCCCTTGTTGGCCTTGTGGATCGCACCGGGTTCGACGCGGTCGTGGCTCGGCGTCTCCATCCCACCGGACTGGAACGGGTCGTGCCGGACGTCGCCCAGCAGCGCACCGGCGTGGGCACCGGTCGCGTCCTCGAACGGCGCGGTCGTCTGATCGGTGGCGTTGACGATCATGTTCGGGATGACTGCGTCGCTGCCACGCTGGGTGTAGCGGAACAGGATGTACACCGCGATGGCGGCGATGATCCCCAGCAGGATCGAGGCGTTGGAGATGATCGTGTAGCCGAGGATGATCACGACGATGATCAACATCAGGAAGGTCCGAAGCTGGTTGCGCTTGCGGGCTTCCTCTTTGTGGGCGTCGATGATCTGTTCGCCTTTCCCTGCCGGAACAGTCCGGACTTTCGGCTCGTTACCGTCGTCGGGGTTGTGATAGACCAGCACGTCCTGGAGATCCTCCTTGGGCAGGAGGTGGCTCATCGCCTTGGCCAGCATCGACTTGCCGGTCCCCGGCGAGCCGATCATCATGACGTGACGGCGCTGCTTTGCCGCCTTTTTGACGATGTCACGGGCCTCGTCCTGACCGATCACCTGATCGACCATCTGGTCGGGGATCGACATGTCGGCGGTCGAGTCGATGTCGAGCCCGCCAAGCAGATCGTCCTCATCGAAATCGTCGCGGACGTCCGCTTCGACCTTGCTGCCCAGATCGTCGTCAAGACCGTAGTCGTCGTCGATATCCGACCGGTCGACTCGATCACCGTCCCGGTTCTCGGGGTCAGTTTCCGAATCGAAGTCCTCCTCGGAGTCGGCTCCGTCGCCCGACTCGTCGGGCGTGTTCATGTCGTCCGACTCGGACTTTCGTTTGTCTTCCGTCGAGCCCTCGTCGACAGTGCCTGATCCCCCCGCGTCGTCAGCCGAGTCTGTGCGGGAGCTCTTATCGGACATCGGGGACTCCACGGGCGGATCGGTATCCCCCTCACTCTGGGGCGCTTCGTCGGTATCCCTGTCGTTACTCATAGAATCGTTCTGTTACCTGATTTCAGGGGGCCTCCACTGATATACTTTCTCCCTCTCGCTGCTCTTTTACACCGAGAAAACCGCCGTACGGCTCTTAGTTCGGTGGAAAGGCTACCGTTACCACCACCCACCGATGAGCGCCGATGGTTCGTCGATAGCCCGCTCGCCCGAGAAAGACCACGCTTAACCCGGATTGCGATCAACTGCCGGTATGAACCGCGGATGCTACATCGGCCGGTTCCAGCCGTTTCACAACGGGCACCTGAACATGGTCGAGCGGATCGTCGAAGACGACGACATCGACGAACTCGTGCTCGGCATCGGGAGCGCCGACGCCTCCCACACGAAACACGACCCGTTTACCGCTGGCGAGCGCATCATGATGATCACGAAATCGCTCGTCGATCTCGATCTGGTTACCTACGCCGTCCCGATCGAGGACCTCGAACGGAACTCGGTCTGGGTGAGCCATGTCCGGAGTATGAGCCCCGAGTTCGAGATTGCCTACTCGAATAACCCGCTCGTTATCCAGCTGTTCGAGGAGGCGGGCGTCGAGGTTCGGCAGTCGCCGATGTTCAATCGCGAAGTCCTCGAAGGGACGGAGGTCCGCGAACGGATGATCAAAGGTGAGAACTGGCAGCCGCTGGTTCCCGATGCGGTCGTCGAAGTCGTCGAGGAGATCGGCGGCATCGAGCGGATCCAGCGCGTCAGTGAGACCGACGGCATCTAGATGATAACGCTCGCCTCCGACTTCGGCTCGCCCTATCCGGCGGCGATGAAGGGCGTCATTCTCCAGCAAAGTGACGCGCGGCTCGTCGACGTGAGCCACGAGTTCCCGCGTCAGGACGTCCGTGCGGCCGCGTTCTGGCTTCGCGAGATCCTGCCGTACTTTCCGCCCGCGGTCCATCTTGTCGTAGTCGATCCCGGCGTCGGCACCGATCGGGCGGCCGTGGTCGTCGAGGCGGGCGAGCACGCCCTTGTTGCCCCGGACAACGGCGTGGTCCTCTCGGCAGCACGCGCGCTTGCCGATGACGAACTGACGGTCTACGAGATCGAGGACAGCGACGCCGAAAGTTCGACGTTTCACGGCCGGGACGTCTTCGCACCGGCGGCCGCGGCTGTCCACGAGCGGTGGCAAACTGACGAGCCGATCGGCGCACTCGACAGGGTGTCCCGCGTCGACGAGCACGTCGACCTCCGACTTCCGGAGCCCGATATCCGCGACGACGAGCTCGTCGGGGAGGTGCTCGTCGTCGACGGCTTCGGCAACGTCATCACCAACGTTCCGGGCTACGCTATCGAGGGCTTCGAGCAGGTCGAAGTGAACGGTCAGACGGTCCCCGTCGGGGATACCTTCGCGTCGGTCCCGGTCGGTCAGTGGCTCGCGACAGTGGGGAGTCACGGCAACGTCGAACTCGACGTCAACCAGGGTCGCGGTGACGAAGCGTTCGGGCTCAGGGCAGGAGACGACGTCCGGATCGGGTTGTAGATCCGCGCATCACTCGCTATCGACTCGTAGCGACGGCGGCGACTGCTCGTAGGCGGCGTCGAAAAACGCCGCTTCAAGATCGACCGTGCGCTCGAACAGGTGGGCAACCCGCTGCTGTCGTCGCGGCGAGAGCGTCGGGCCGACTCGATCCAGCTCTTCGCGGAGCCACTCGACGAAGGAGACGAACGACGGGATCGCGTGCAGTTCGATCCACTCCGCGAGGTAGAACTGTTCGGGCGGCTCGTCGACGCCGCTTGCCCACTCCAGGTAGATCCACTCCGCCGGGATGAGCACTGCGAGCGTTTCGGCGTACCCGCCCTCCTCGCCCGCCCGCACGAGCAGGTCCTCGAACGCGGCCGTCGCGGGGGTGAGTTCCGGGTCGGTTCGCTTGCTCTCGGGCACGTCCAGCGCGTCGAACGACCGCTTGAAGTACTCGTTTTCGTCGCTCGTAATCGCGTCGAGAAACTCGATGAGGCGTCGCTTCTCTGCCATCGTCGGCGCGTCGGCGACCGCCTCCGCGAACGTGCCGACCAGCGTGTTCACGAACGCGTAGTCCTGCACCAGATATCGGGCCATGACGACGTCGTCGAGGGTGCCGTCGATCAGCTCCTGCGTGAACCGGTGTTCGACTGCCTCGGTCCACGTCGGCTCGCTGCGCTCGCGGAGCCAGTCGGTAAACCGTGGGTCCGCGACTTGCTCGGCGTACGTTGCGTAGGACGACAGGATGTCTTCGGACTCCCCGGTACTCACAGGTCCCACCCCTCCTGCGTGTAGGCCATCTCCCAGAACTGGTGTTCGAGTCGCGCGCTCGTCAGGAACGCTTCGCGCATCGCGTCGTGCTCGCCCGGGTAGCGCTCGCCACACCGGTCCACGAGTTCGCGCATCCAGTCGACGGCCTCGTGGAACTCCTCGCTGGTGTACTTCTCGATGAAGGGTGTGTACCGGTGTTCCTCCTGGGCCAGTTCTGCCATGTGTTCGGCGATATCGAGGTAGCCCTGTCCGCAGGGGTAGATCGCGGCCGCGATTTCGGCGAGCGAGCCCTCGTGGGCGGTCCGGACGAGGAAGTTGGTGTAGGCCACGCAGGTCGGCGCTTTCGTCGTCGCCTCCAGTTCCTCCACGGAGAGCCCGTAGTCGGCCGCGAACTCCCGATGCAGGTCCATCTCGTAATCCAGCGTCGTGTGAGCGACGCCGAGCAGGCTCGTCATCGTCTCCTCGTCTCCGGCCTTCGTTCCTCCGATGGCGAACGTCCGCGCGTAATCGAGCAGGTACCGATAGTCCTGTCGCACCCACGTCTCGAATGCCGCGGGATCGAGCGTTCCGTCCGCGAGTTCGGTCACGAACGGGTGGTTTTTCTGTGCCTCCCAGATGTGCTGGCCGTCGTCGAGCAGTTCGTCGCTGAACGTCATATCGAAACCGTTGGTCTAGACGGTATTATAAGCTATGAATATAACTTGGTTATTATTGGTGTTCTGCGCCAATCGGGCTATGATGGCTGTCTGCACAGTATGGTTGGATATTTAATCACTCACTCTGCTATACAAAGTACACTCAAACGTAAACTTTTTTACAATGTAGAGTAGTCTGTGTAATACAATGCTCGACGTCACACCAAGCGCACGAACTGACCGAGACAGCAGCGACACCGCTCGACCGGGGGTGGCACGATGAGTTCTGAAGACGGAACGGCTAACGCCATGAATGCTGATCCCGAGCGACTCCGTGAGGACCTCGACCAGATCAAAGAGGCGATGGGGATTCAGGAGCGGTATCCCGCAGCATTCCAGCTCTGGCTACTTTACGCAACTCTCGGAGTGTTCGCTTCGCTCGGTTCACAGGCCGTGATCACGTTCGAGCTCTCACCGTGGGGACACTGGCTCTCGTGGGGTGGGTTCTACGTGATCGGCGCGGTCTACGCACGCGTTCGGCTGGACAGCTACGACAGGACGACCAGCGAGCGCAGACCGAGTATACGCATGCAGGGTGCGGGTATCGTTGGGCTGTTGCTCGCCGTCTTCGTGGCCATCGCACCGCTGCAGGGCGATCAGACGACGGTGTTCGGATTGATTGTTATCGCAGTCGGCGCATTCTATATCGTCCAGGCAGCGTCGTTGCGGGCCTATCCGATCCGTGATCGGGATCGGTACGCGTTCTACGTCGGTGGAGTGTGGATGCTGGCCTACGGTGCCGCGATGCCGAACATCGGCGTCCTGCAGGAGTGGGGCTACGCCGGCTTCGGTATCCTCTTTGCCATCCACGGCATCGCCTCGTACGTGTTCCTCGCGAGGTGACCATGGAGTTCGACAAACTCGTGCACCAGCCGACCCGACTCCAGCTCTTTGCGTACCTCTACCGGCACGGTTCAGCAACGTTCTCCGAGCTCGCCGAGGTGCTTGATCTCACCGAGGGAAATCTCTCGAACCATCTCCAGCGGATGGAGGAAGCGGATACCGTCGCCGTCGAAAAGGAGTTCGTCGACCGAAAACCACGGACGACCTACGAACTCACCGATGAGGGACGCGATAGCTTCGAGGCCCACATCGGGACGCTCGAAACGCTGATCGAGGGGCTGGACGATGGAGAATAGATACTAATTCGCTCGAACTACAGGTCCGAAGTCCACTGGCGTTTGAGCTCTTCCGGTGTCAGATTCTCGGTTGCGTCACGACGGGTCTCTTCGTTGATGCATCCGTCCAGTCTTTCGACGGCGTCAGTTCGCTCCATCTTCCGTCGGATAACGATCTTACCCCCCCTCACTTCAATGCTGACTGATTCGCCTGGATCAATGTCGAGTTGGTCACGTATCTCTCTGGGAATCGTGACCCGGCCTTTGTGATCGATACGGCGATCCGTATTCATGGTTTTCAGTTGTAGTGGAAAGGAACAAATGGTTTTGCACCCGCCTCGTGGTCGTGTTCAGATAAGCTGATTCCATGCGAAGGCGAATGATCTGAGCCAGTCGT